>DNNS01000575.1 GCA_003497555.1 Spirochaetia bacterium | reverse complement strand
CTCTGCGCCCTCTGCGCGAACCTAATTTTATTGTTTTTATATGTAAACATATTCCCACTTGTCTGTGCGTAACGCGCGCAATCAGGAGAACAACCTTCCCCATTTTCATGGTTTCGGGTGTCTCACAGAGACATGACGACTCCTTCGAAAATAGCCGTTTGACAGTTTACATCAAACGGCTTGATGTTTAAAATATTAACATGTAACTGCGGATAACTTTCTCTATTTTCACAGTTTCGAGTATTTTCCCTTATATCCCTCTCTTACTGAGTATATAAAAGAAGATATATGTTTAATCTTTTTCTAAATTAAATATTCTTATTGCATTTTTTCCCATAATCATGGACTTTTCTTCTTCACTAAGCTTGGCTGCAGACAGCAACTCCTGCATACGAATGATATTTTCCTGTAAATATTTACCATGATAATGATTGGGCCCTCCATGTAAAAGCCTTTGTGCGCCAAAACGTTCAAAAAGCAGGGGGAATTTATCGCGCCAAACGCCTGTCACTCCGCATAAATCCAGATGAATATTTTTGCGGTTGCCGATCATCAGGGTCTGCTCAAACATGGGATTTCCGGCATGGGAAATTAAAATTTGCAGCTGCGGAAATCTACCCGCTACTTCGTCAAGGGCAATGGGCTGGGCATATTTAACCAGTCCATATTTTTGCATGTCGCCCGGAACGCGTCCGGAATGAAAAACCAGCGGTACCTTCAGATCAAGCGCTTTTTTGTAAAGTCCAAACATTTTTTTATTGTCAGGGTAGCACAGGCATTTTGAAGGAAATATTTTTATTCCGCTCATTTGATTTTTTTTTACATAATCATGCATTTTTTTCAGGGCAGTTTTTTCTTTAATATTTATTTCCGGAATACCAAAAATACGCGCAGGAAATTTTTTTTTAAAAGCAATAAGACAGGCAGCGGTTGTTTCATCAGCCTCTTCATTTCCAAAAATTACCGCCCGCTGCACCAGGCATTTATCCAGAATTTTTATAAAATCTTCCTGGTAGCCGGAATAACGGTCTTTTTCAAAAAAATGAATATGTACCGGAACAACATTCATATATTGCCTTCTTCAGACAACCGGATACAAATGATGAATTTTATGCCGATACTTTTCTACCAGCGGATTATTATGTTCATCGCAGCCGGGAATATTATTGCTGATCCAGATTTCCGGTTTGCCTCCCTTGGCCACAATTTTTTCTATGGTGCGCGACATTAAAAGATTAAGGGTAAAGCAGGTTGCTATGGTGGCGGTAGGGGTTATCTGTTCCTCAATACCCTTAATTTTGAGTACAGCATCCGGAAGCGGAACATGATTATTAATTGCGACATCCGCGAGTTCATGAATATTTTTTTTGGAAGGATGACGCCATTTAAAATTAGCCGGTACCTGCTTGGCAAAATTGTGAGAATTTACTGTGATTAATTTAATGCCTTTTTTCTGCGCTTCCAGAGCTACATCAACAGCAACCGGATTAATTCCATAAAAGTTTACAAGGATCAGCGGATCGCCCTGTTTAACATCATAAAAATTAAGAATATAAGGAGCGAGACCTGTGATTCTTCCGGTAGTTGGATTAGCGCTTATTATATTGGTGCCGGCGGGGAACATGGCATTTATTTTTGTAAGTCCTCCCGCACGCCAAAAAATCTCCATGGCGCCGATTGCTGAGTGTCCGCCTGCGCCAAAAATGTGAATGAAGCGATCTTCCAGATAAAGGGCAGATAAAACTTCCGCTGCGGAATTGATCGGTTCTTGTTCCTGCGCCATAATGTCTTTCAGTATACTGTTTATTTTTTCATAATACTCGTTGAGAATATCCATATTTTACTCCTTGGAAAATTTATTTGTAAAAGACAACACCGGCTTGTAATGCTGTTTTCTGTCCGCAAGGCGGNNCCGAGGCTCCCAGAAAACAGTATTATATATTGGCGTTGTCAGACAAAAAATATTCCCATTGCCCTCGGTGAGGGCGGTGGGTTATTGATCCTGCCTCAACATGTCCTTGCGGACCAACGTGAAACATTTTCATAGTTTCGGGTGTCCCTCCGGACATGACGACTCCTTTAAAATCATTATATCTGATTTTGGATAGTTTTTCTTGGTCTATAGTATTTTTTTATATAACAAAATAATAATAATCGAAATTAAAAACAAATTCTTCCTAAATTCACTTATAAACTATGCAAAATCGATTATTATTTGGCAGTATTCCGGATTAATATATCCGGAATACTGCCTGTGAAAATCAATTGTTTACCAGTTTTCCGTCTGCTCTTTTTGTCTGATCAAATTTTTTCAGATCAAGACCGGGAATATCAAAACGCCCCTGCCCCAAATCACAACCATCCTGCAATAATTGTTTTTGCAAGGCGACCCGATTAAGTTTACGCGGAGCAATTCCCTGTTTTAATGAAAGCGCTGCTGCTGTACCTGCAGCCTGTCCCATATTAAGACAGGTTAAAATTAGCCGGCAGCCGGCTTGAGCCATGAACTCGGAAGAAAGGCATCTTCCTGCTACCAGCAGGTTATCGATTTTTGCCGGTACCAGGGAACGATAGGGAATGGAACTCGGCATGGTCTTTCTTTGAAAATCCTTGCCGCTGCGTCCAAAAGCATCGCATATCACATCCCATCCTCCAGGAGGCGCCCAGGATCCGCCCTTGCCGTGAACCGCAACATATCTTTTTTGTCCGTCTATTTCCGGCTCTGCCCATTTAATATTACCGGGTCCGTCCGGATTATGCAGATCATAATGATGACCGGTCAGGCAAATCACATCATCGAATGTCTGTGCTCTGGCAAAATCAAGAGTAGTAAGAACATATTCTCCGACAACTCTTCTTGATTCCCGCACACCCAGCAAGGTTGCAGTATCTATCAAGTAGCATTTGGAAAAACCGGGAATGCATTTTTTAATAAATTTCCACAGAATATCAGCCTGTTCACGGCCTTCCAGATACATGCGGGTTAAATCCTTTACATCCAGGGGGCGGCAATTTCTTGAATGCGCAAAGCAGAAGCTGATCTCGTCTTGTCCTGTGTGCTCTGGCCTTCCCGGCACATGAGTAACCCAGTTAAGATGATTATCAATCATATAGGGCAGATCTTTTCCCGCTACCGCTTTTTCAATTAATTTTATCCATTGCGGATCGTTTTTTTTAAGTTCACTGTTCTGATAAGTATCCCAATCCACTCCGCCCAAACGGAATTCCAGAGAACAAGCCTGGTGTTTCCCGTCAGAGGGTCTGCCAGCCATGCATTCGCATCCGGCAAAAAAGGCTGCATCAGCATCTCCGCTGCAGTCAATTACCCGTTTAGCCAGAATTGCCTGTCTGCCTGATTTACTTTCAATTACTACTCCTTTTATTGCACCTTTTTCTACTATGCTGTCTACAGCATGGGAAACCAGAAGCAAGTCGCACCCGGATTCTTTTATCATACGATCCAGTATAAGTTTGTGCTTTTCCGGATCACTGTTCCTGTGCCAATGGCCGTTCACTTCATCCAGTCTGGATAACATTTCCTTGCTTATTCCGGCTGCAAAATCAAGCGGTATATTAACAAGGCCGATGGTTGCAAGACCGCCCAGGCTTGATTCCCGCTCAACGAGCAGTGTTTTACAACCCATACGGCTTGAGGAAATTGCCGCTCCGATACCGGCCATTCCTCCGCCTATAACCAGAGTATCATATTCACCGATACTGTCCAGTTCTTTCTGCGGTTCAATAATTTTTCCTTTTTGTTGTTTTAATGAAATCATTTATGTCCTCCGTTTTATTTAATTATTTTTTTATTTCGTAAATACTTATTGCTTCGTTGGCGCAATTCTGATAACAGATACCACAGTTGATGCATTTTTCCTGATCAATATGACACTGATCATTTTCAACATAGATTGCCTTTTGCGGGCAGGCCCAATAACACGCATCACAAAGTTTGCATCCGTTGTCAATAATAAATTTTTTTTTCATAACTTCTCCCTGGAAAATTTATTT
>DNNS01000571.1 GCA_003497555.1 Spirochaetia bacterium | reverse complement strand
CAGGAAATCAAATTCTGAACGGATGCAGGGTCTGTTACGTCAGTGCGCACCGCTACTGCCCGCTGCGGAAACCGGCTGCTGTTTATTTCCCCAGCGGTTTTTTCGGCAGATTCCATATTAAGATCGGCAATAACTACATTGGCTCCGGTCGTAAATAGCTCATCTGCTATACCGCGGCCGAAACCCTGGGCAGCGCCGGTTACAATGGCGGTTTTGCCGGATAATTTCTGTCCGCAAGAACTGCCTCTGGAAATTTTTCTGCGGTAGTTTTCTACTTCCCAGCTGTCAATAAAATCAATATCTTTTTTCCGTAAAAAACTGGGGCCTCCGAAAAACCGCGAATAATAAGATATTTTCATGGCATCAATAAAGACTTCGGCTGCCGTATCAGCGCTTTTTTTATTCTCTTCACAGGCGATCAGACCGCAGCCCTTGATTAAAATAATTTTCGGATCATAACCGGACAGTTTTCGGTAACGTTCCAGTTCTTTTTTAAAAACATCAGGAAAAGAAGACGGATCGGAAGAATCGATAAACAGGGGGGATGTCTTGCAATAGACTATAATGTCCGGTGTAAAAGGAAACTGCACCCTGCCGGCCTCCTGGCTGTTTTTCACAAAAAAATCAATCAGGGGACTCGATCGGAAAACCAGGACCGGTACGCAGGGCCCGTTTGACATCAGCATTCTGATAGCCGGCATAATTTCACAAGCCATAGCCGGGAAATTTTTTTTATCAGAAGATATGGTTTCCTTGAAAAAAACTGAAATTTTTTCCGATATCCGGAGGTAAATTTCCTTAATTTTTTCAATGGAATCGGCGCCGGCAAAAACCCCATGATTCTGCAGTAAAATAATTTCAGGTTCCTGGCCGTATTTTTTACGGTAGCCGGTCATTTCTTCCTGGAATTTTTTAGCAAGCAGAAAACCGGGATCTGTATATGGAATATAAACCGCTTCTGCACCGAAAATTTCCCTGCAGTACTTCTCTGCATTCTGGCTGCACAGCAGGGCATTGGCAGTATAGGGATGAGTGTGCACCACGAAACGGGCGGAAAAAAGTTCATGCAGCGATGTTTCAACAGACGGCCGTCCATCCTGACCGCTGATGCGGGCGGCCAGAAGAGCATCCTTGATCTCGGTTTCACGGAGGATAGGGTCGGAACTGAATGTCTGAGAAAGTATACTGCGCACCCTGCTGCGCTCGAGTCCTACAAATCCTTTTTCATCTATTCCGGACAGATTGCAGCCGCTGGCCTTGATATAAATTTCTTTTTCGGTTTTAAAAGAAGTATTGCCTCCGCCGGCAATTACATAATCAGGATTGTTACCGTAAAAATTGGAAATTTCAATTAAATTTTTTAACATGCGCGTTTAACCTCCCCGGGTCTGAACCTGCTGTAGTTGCGGAAAAAAAATTCGTGAATCCCGGAGCCGAGTTTAATATAATAAGAACGAGTCTGGGGATCCGGAAAACACCCGGTAAATTCATATTTTTTTCCGCTGGTCTCCATTAGATACATATGCGCAGTAACAGCACAGGCGCTGTGATAGGAAATTTCAAGCAGGTCGCTATCTAACGGCTGATCAGCGCCTAAAACTGTCAGCGGAAATTTTTCAGGAGTATTATGTTCGGTTCCAAAAAGCACCAAAAATCCGCGCGCAAACATATTCGCGGCAAATGCTTTCATTGCCTTATAGGTATTGCGCCTGGGTATCAGTTCCACTGCCGGAATTTTCAGGGCTTTAAGCCTTTCTGCCAGTTCGTCGGTATTTTTTTCGTATTCGGTAATAAAACCCCTGCTGTCATCAAGCAGAACCGGGTAGCAAGGTATGGCGCCGCTGAAACCGATTAGTTCTATTACATCTTCAAGCGGCAGAAAGGATTCATTGTCTTCTTCAACATAGGCTGCACATCCGTTTTTCAGAAGTTTTGATCTTATTTCATTTTCGCTCTGAGTTTCATTTTCAAGATCCGCAGTCTGCGGCGCCTGGTAGAGCGCCTCCAGCAGCGCATGCCTTTCTTCCTTTGCTGCTGCAGCATATACCGCTTTCCGTATAGCCCGGGCAACATGGCGCTCCTGCACCACTCCACCCGCTTCAACCAGAACATTTTTTTCGGAAAAATTTATTTGGGGAACTCTGAGCGCTATCAGCCCGGCAAGTTTTTCCGCCATGGCGCAGGCGCGCCTGCGGTTGGCTTCGATAATACTGTCAAGAAGTTTCCTGCCTGCAGGATTGATTGATGAATATCCAAAAAAGCCCTTGGCTCCAAAATAGGTACGTCCCGGATTATTCGGATCATTTACTCTTGTGCCCGTTTCTTTTTCCTTATCCTGCATGGTGATAAATTCCAGACCCAGATGCGGGAAAATACCGGCGCTGAAAGCTGTTTTGCGGAATTCATCAAAACCGGCAGTAGAATAAAAATCATTCAAACCGGCGATTCCGATTTTTTCCATAGCTGCCTGTTCAATAATTTCTTTAATCGAACCAAAAGCGCTGAAAGAGCAGGGAGTATGAATATGCGAATTTACCGGATAAATTTTACCCGGATGCGCCATTGCAAGCAGTTTATCAGGATCAGGAAATTGACCGAAAAATTTCATAAAAATTCCTTTATAAGCGGTTTTTCAGAACTTCAGACTCGTATTTGGCTACTTCCTGCATCCAGTCAAAATCGGCCGGGCAGGAGCTGGAAAGCAGATATTTGTTCCAAACAGCGTCTGACGGTAAAAACTTGATATCTTCCAGCAAGGAAAGACGCAGGGCATTATTGCCCAGAGCTTCTGCTTTTCTGAGTATCGGCAGGGGCTCCAGCATGGG
>DNNS01000250.1 GCA_003497555.1 Spirochaetia bacterium | reverse complement strand
GCCGATTGTAGAAACACAGGAAGGCGATGTTTCCGCTTATATTCCAACAAATATTATTTCCATAACGGATGGTCAGATTTTTCTGGAATCCGATTTATTCAATTCCGGTCTGCGTCCTGCAATTAATGCAGGCATATCGGTCTCGCGCGTGGGCGGCGCTGCCCAGATTAAGGGAATGAAACAGATTGCGAGTTCCCTGCGTATTGATCTGGCCCAATTCCGTGAACTTGCTGCATTCATGCAGTTTTCCTCGGATCTTGATCCTGCAACCAGAAAACAGCTTGACCGGGGGGAACGGCTGACGGAAATTTTAAAACAGCCGCAATATGCGCCGGTTGATGTTTACAGGCAGCTGATGATTCTGCGCGCCGGTATTACCGGAAGACTCGACAAGTACCCTGTCGGGAAGCTGCTTTTTTATCAGAAAGAGCTTTTTTTCTATCTTGATGCCGATGCCTCCGGTTTTATGAATACGCTGAAAAAAACCGGAAGCTTTAATGACGAGACGGCAAAAGCAGCAGATGCAGTGCTTGATGCCTTTGAAGAAAAATTTAATCCTGAATCCGCAGGCAGCGGAATTGATTCCGGTTATACGGTAAATCTGGCCATGGCCATGAGTCAGCGCTCTTCGCGAATCAACCGCGATATGCTGAAACTGATTGAGCGCATCAGTTCCACAGAACTCGCTTCTCCGTCTTTACAAAATGAAATAGAAGAAATAATTACCGGGCAGGATGTCGGAGAAAAAGATCGCTTCGAGGAACTGGCGGAAAAATGCCTGATCATTGATTATAAGGGAAAACCTTCCATACGCAATGTTTTTAAATCGGCTTCAGCGGCTTTAGCCGAAAGCCTTCAGAATACAAACGAAAAAGAAGTACTGCAGAAACTTCTGGAGCGCGAACAATCAAGCTCAACGGCTTTAAGCGAATTTATGGCGCTGCCGCATATCATAACAGGCGGCACCAGTCAGTTTCAGATGGTAATGGTCCGCGCCGGGGCCGGCATTAAATTTACAGATCAACATCCGTCGGTCAAGGCGCTTTTCTTTTTGGCCGGCTCCATGGATCAGCGCCACTTTCATCTGGTGGTAATTTCCGCACTGGCTCAGATTGTCCAGCATCCTTCCTTTGAATCTTCATGGACTCAAGCTTCCGGCAGCAGTGAACTGAGAAAAATAGTACTTTCCATCCGCAGACAGAAAGGTTCCTGAACGGCAGATTATGGCTAATTCCAGGGAATTACGGCAGAAAGTATCATCTCTGCGCGGCATGCAGAAAGTAATGCGCGCCATGAATATGATTGCTACTATCAAACTCCGCAAACTCTCTTCCCTGCAGGCGCCGCTTGCATTTTTTGAGAATACGGTAAATTCCATTTTAAACAGCATGCCCGGTACTTTATCTTCCGCTAATCATCCGCTGTTTCACGGCAATCCGCAGGCGCGTAAAACGCATATTGTGATTTTTACTGCCGACAAGGGTCTTTGCGGTTCTCATAATTCCTCGGTACATCGGGCTCTTGACGGGTATATTGCCGCTCAGGGAAACGCGAAAGAGATTGAAATTACCTGTATAGGAGGCAAGGGAAAAAACTTTTGCCGGCGTAAAGGTTACAATGTTTTTTTTCACATGGATGCAGGCAGCAGCGGCACAAAACAACTGCAGGGCTTATCTTCATTAATCGGCGAACGTTTTTTAAAAGGCGAGATTGAGCATGCTGCGCTAATTTATAATAAATATATTTCCGTCATACACCAGCAGACTTTAACAGTCAGGCTGCTTCCGCTTGTCTCCGGCCGGAAAGATACGGATGCTGCTGTTGCCTATACGGAACCTGAATTTACGTTTTTTGCCGATGCAGCGGCAAAACTCGCGCTTTATTACAGGCTGCAGATTGCGCTCTATAACTCGCGGTTAAGCGAACAGGCATCGCGCATGACTGCCATGGAAAACGCTACAACCAATGCGGATGATTTAATCAGCCGTTATTCAGCACTGCTTAACCGGGCAAGGCAGTCGGTCATTACCAATGAGATAATTGAGGTTGTTTCCGGCAAGGAAGCAATGAAAGGAAAAGGTTAATCAATGGAAAATAAAAACAGCAAAGGAATAATTGTACAGGTGCTGGGTCCGGTAGTGGATGTACGTTTTACAGGAGCAGAACTTCCGCCGATCTTTACCGCCCTGCAGGTCAGCGGTTCCGCTTTGCAGGTCACCCTGGAGGTAACCCAGCATATCGGAGACAATACCGTGCGCGCCATTGCCATGGATTCAACAGACGGGCTTTCCAGGGGGCAGGAGGTAATCAATACCGGGAATCAGATATGTGTTCCGGTAGGAGAAAAAACATTAGGCAGAATAATGAATGTCAGCGGAAATCCCGTAGATGAACAGGGGCCTATAGTTTCTGAAAAACAATATCCCATTCACCGCGCAGCCCCGCTTTACAGCGATCTTTCCGCTTCCAACGATATTCTTGTAACAGGAATAAAAGTTATTGATTTACTCGCCCCATATATGAAAGGCGGTAAAATCGGTCTGTTCGGAGGCGCCGGGGTGGGCAAAACCGTACTCATCATGGAGCTGATCAACAATGTGGCTAAATTTCACGGCGGTTATTCCGTATTCTGCGGAGTAGGGGAGCGCACCAGGGAAGGTACACAGTTGTTCGGAGAAATGAAGGAATCAGGAGTAATCGATCGCACTTCGCTTGTTTTCGGGCAGATGAATGAACCGCCGGGGGCGCGTGCGCGTGTGGCGCTTACCGCGCTTTCGGTAGCTGAATATTTCCGGGAAGAAAAACAGCAGGATGTTCTGCTGTTTGTCGACAATATTTTCCGTTTTGTACAGGCCGGAGCTGAAGTTTCCGCCCTGCTCGGGCGCATTCCTTCTGCAGTTGGTTATCAGCCTACCCTGGCTTCAGAACTCGGCGAGCTTCAGGAACGCATTACTTCTACAAAAAACGGATCTATAACTTCTGTGCAGGCCGTATACGTACCGGCAGATGACTACACCGACCCGGCGCCGGCAGCTACGTTTACGCATCTTGACGCTACCACCAATCTCAGCCGGGCCATTGTGGAAATAGGAATCTACCCGGCGGTTGATCCGCTGGCTTCATCTTCACGCCTGCTTTCTCCGGATATAATAGGGGAACGTCATTATACTGTTGCCCGGCGGGTACAGGAAATTCTGCAGGTATATAAAAATCTGCAGGATATTATTGCCATTATGGGAATGGATGAACTTTCCGATGATGACAGAAAAACCGTGGAACGGGCGCGTAAAATCCAGCGTTTTCTTTCCCAGCCGTTCACGGTTGCCGAGCATTTTACCGGCATGAAAGGCGAGTTTGTAAAACTGGAAGATACCGTAAGATCTTTTGAAGAAATTATTGACGGCAAGCACGATGATCTGCATGAACAGGCATTTTACATGGTAGGAACTGCAGAAGATGCACGGCAGAAAATGAACCGCATGAAGGCCGGCCGCTGATGAATGAATTCCGGCTGGTGATTTCATCATGCCTGCAAATTGTTTATGAAGGAAATGTAAATTACTGCGGAATTACAACTCCGGACGGATCATTGGGAATTGAAGCGCACCATGAACCTTTTTTCGCGCTTCTCAGGGAAAAATCTGAAATCATTTTAAAAAGCGGCAGCAATACTCGGACTATTCAGGCTGCAAGCGGTTTTCTGTCATTTAACGAAAACAGCTGTTTAATTGCTGCAGAAGTTTTATAAAATACCCTGTACCAGGTTTCGGCGCCGCTTAGCACAGGCGGCATCAAACGCTTCGTCTTGTCCGGCATAAAGTAATCATCTGTAAAAATCCCTGTACTCTCGGCACAAGGATTTTTACAAAAACTGTCATTCTATTTATATTCATTTCTTGCCCGTTTGTTTTAAACAGAAACACAAGGGCGTGTTTCTGTTTTTTTTATTAAATCAATAAAATCATAATCAACTTCTTGTATAAAAAAACTTTTTTCAATTAAAGATATTTTGTTTTTTGTAGCATTTATTGCATACGAAGACTGGTCAATTCCTATCCATTTTCTGTTTAAATTTTGAGCAGAAAAAAGTGTGGTTCCTGAACCGCAAAAACAATCTAAAACAATACTATTTTCATTTGAGGATGTTCTTATAATCAAATCTAATAATTTATTATTTTTTTCAGTAGGGTACTTTGGGTATTGAGGGTCTTTATATTCCCAGATATCTTGAACTCGTTTCCCATTTCTTTCGTCAGCAAAAATTATTTTTCTAGGATTGCCAGTTGATGACCATTCGATTAGCCCTTCCTTATCCCATTCTTCTAAAGTTTTTACATCAGTTCGCCAATGCCTGCCTTCTGGCGGTAAAATACCTTTAAATGGCTGGTTTGAATTACCATTTTCGGTTTCCCCTGGCGCATGAATAGGAACAGTAGTATATCTACGGCCTTTGTTATCGATTTTCAGGAAAAGTTTTTCATAATCCTTTTCTGTATATTTTTCTTTAGGCTCATGCCAAACTGGATTTTTCCCCTTTGAATAAAAAAGGATTAAATCTTTAATATTTCCGTAACCTATTCTTTTAAAATTTTTTGGATTACATTTTATTCTTGTAATGTCGTTTCTAAAATTTTCTATTCCAAAAACTTCATCCATCATTACTTTAACGTAATGGCCTATTTTATAATCTATATGCAGATATATAGAGCCTTGGTCTGATAATAGTTCTTTTATTAGCTTTAATCTAATTTTTAAAAACTCGATAAAATCATTACCAATTAATTTATCTGTATAAGCAATATCACCCTTTTTAGAATTACTGATGGTTGAGGCTCTGCCATTGGTAATTGTAAAATTACCATTGGTAGCGAAAGGAGGATCAATGTATACCAAGTCAATCGAATGTCTGAGGTTTTTAATATTTAACAACCAGTTAAGCGCAGATAAATTATCTGATTGAATTAATAAATTATTTATTAGTTTCATAACTGATATAAAAACTCTCTTAACACCAAAGCACTCATAATATTATGTTTCATATATTCATTTGAAACATATTTGTACATCTTTGAGCCACCTGGTATATAAAGCACACCGTCTAAAATTGCAATCTGTATTGCTTTAACATTTCTTTCTTCAATAGTAGCAATCGCATCATCAAACTGTGTGTGTTGATGACCACCCATATCCGTTAAAAACTTTGCTTCCCCGATAATATGTTTTTTATTAAATCTAGCTACTAAATCTAATCCTTTATCTCTATTATAATTAAGCTCTTTTTTTGCAAAATCCATCATCGCCTTATCGCTTGCGTCTAATACTGCATCCTTGTTGTTTGAAGTAAATGTATCAATATCTACTGGATCTATGCCGAGTGATTTATTTCGAAGCCAATCCTTAAACATAGGTCCAATCTGACGATTTGTTTCTTTAGGTTCACTACATCTTTCATATATTTTATCAAGTCCCATTTCATACAATCTGCCACATAATCTGTTTACAGTTTTTGGGTTTCTTTCTATTGCGGTGTTATCTCTTTTTAAATACGCAATATAGCTTTCTTTTATTGGGAATAAATCTAATTTTAGTAACTCACTTAATAATTCTTTATTGTTTTTTGATTTAAAAGCCTTTTGTGCGTTTCCCCAAATTTTATTGTTAATTTCTCTAATTCCATCCGGTATTGTTGGATACACATGAAATAAATCATCAAGATATGATTTTTGATTTGCGTATTCTATACTAAGTTTAGTCCATTTATTCATATAGAAATTCCTTATTTTCTAGCGAGCCAAGGACGGCGAGCATCCAAGACGGGCAAGAATTCTTTGAATATATTATATCAAAGAGACAGTTTTTA
>DNNS01000382.1 GCA_003497555.1 Spirochaetia bacterium | reverse complement strand
ACGCCTTCTTTTATTTTTAAAAACGAAAAGATAGATACGCGGAACTTTATTTTACCGGGCAAATCCGTATGTCTGATTTTATTTTAACTAACGCTGTATTTTATCAGTCCAGACTATTTACTCCGACAGACTGAAAACTCCAAGTCTTAACTGCAAGAACTCGGCTGGTTATGATATTTATATTGATCCCTTTAATACAAACAAAAAAATACCATAACGGTTATTGAAAAAAAGCAAAAAAAAATGCCGANNGGAAGATTTTAAGCCGGGAACAGGATATACAATTATACATCCATTATATCAGAATAAAGTTACCATTAACCTTCAATTTTCCCGAAAACTATACATATTCCCTACTATAGTGCGCAAAACATGCTTGTATAAAGGCAACTGATTTGACTATCATGTTGACTAATCATTTTAAATCGATTATAATATTTACGGGTGATACGATGAAAAATAAACACGCCGTTAATTTTATTTTTACCTACTATCATATAAAAAAGGTTTTTATATTATTCTTTACAGTAATTGTTTTCTGTTTAAATTTTCTCTCTGCCCAGTGGTACTCTAACTGGAATTACCGCAAAATTATTACCAATAACCTGTCTCCGGCCGGAGACCTGACTAATTTTCCCCTGCTGGTGGTAATAAGCAATGACAGCGATTTGTCAAGTTATGCTTCTAATAACGGTTATGATATAGTTTTTACCCTGGGAGTAAATACCAATAAATTAGCTCATGAAATAGAATCTTATTCTGCCGGCACTCTGATTGCCTGGGTTAAAATGCCTTTTTTTTCAGCAAGCGTACAGGCTTCCAATATGCTTTATATGTATTTTGACAAAACCAAGCCCTGCACTGTATGGAATGCATCCAATGTCTGGACCGAAGGCTACTGGATGGTTCATCACTTTAATGAAGCAGTAAGTCCGCTGCTTGATTCTTCTTCCAATGGGTATAACGGGACATGGAATTTTACCAGCGGAACCAGTACTCTCGGTGCAGCCGGAGTAATAGGCAAGGGAGCGTATTTTGACGGCACCAATGACTATATAGACTTGGTTAATTTACATTTACCTCTTAATAAATCTTTTACCATGTCTATTTGGCAGAAAAGTGAAGTAACAGAGCCAAATGCTACCAGCAGGTATTCGTTATATTCTAATTATTTTTACTTTAAAAAATATCAGGATACCAACATACGGAAATATTATTTTTATTTATTAGATGGTAATGGCACAAACAGGGGCAGTAGTTATAATATTCCGGAAGGTACTGAATATTCCTGGTTCAATCATACTGCTGTTTATAACCAGGATGAAAATCAATACTATGTTTATGCCAATAGCAGCATGGTAAAATCCCAAAGTTGTACTAATACTTCAAAAACTTCCATAATTCAGATATCTGCATCTGGTAATGACGGCTGGATGGGATATCTCGATGAATCCAGAATATCTACCAACATCCGCTCCTCCAACTGGATTGCCGCAGAGTACAGTAATTATGTCAATCCCGCCGAATTCCGCTTGCTGGGAGCAAAAGATGAATATGGTTTACCGGAAATTTCAATAAACGCCCTTGCTTCTCCTCCGGCAATACCCGGGCAAAGAGCTTCTTTTAATATTGCTGCATCGGTGGCACCAGGTATTGTCACCAATATAAGGATTGATTATGGAGACAGTACGGCTGTTGAAAATACCGCAGTAAGCGGTTCTTCTGTTGTGCAGACAATTAATCATACTTACAGTTCAGGGGCAATTGTGCTTTTATCTGCTGTTGCTTATGCTGATTCCGGTAAAACCTGCACTAATCTGATTTATATAACACCGTCGCCGTATGCCATGCCTGCAGTTTCCAATATTCAAACCTTTTATCAGAATGAAGGCATAAAATTTACTTTTAATCTTCCCTCTGCCAATATAAACCGGGTTGTTATTTACCGCGACAATCTTCAGCTCTCCTCTATTTCTCCGGTTTCAGCGGAAATGGAATACCTTGACAGGTATCTGCTCTATAATACGGTTTATACATATCAAATCGGCGCCGAATATGCTTCCGGCATGACTGTTTCGAGCAATATTACATGCCTGCCCCTGCAGCCGGAACTTGTTCAAAAAACTATCGGAGTAAAAGGCGGAACACTGGCAAATCTTGTAGCTGAGCTTGCCATTCCTGCCGGTGCGTTTTCCCAGGACATAATTGTCAGTATGCATATATATTCCAATCTGCTCTATAATTTTCAGCCCGAATATGTTTCAGCATATAATCAGGTGCGTATAGAAACAGTTCCGCAGGTGCATTTTAACAGTAATGCCCGGTTTATCCTGCGTGTGCCTTTTGTAAACAGTAAGATCAGAATGTTTCCTGAAGACGGTAAATATGCTGAATTATTTGTCGGTTCTGAAAATCTGCTGACCATTGCATCTTACAGTGAAACAGGCGCCTGGGTGCCGTTATATTCGCGCTCTTACGATCAGAATGTACTGCCCAATTTTTCCTATAAACTGCTGGCAGCAGATCTTTCTGATCCCGGTAAATTCGGAGTAAGTGTTATTATCAATAAAAACGATTATACAGGCAAGGTAATTGTAAAAAACCGGGTTTTTACTCCCGGGTCCGTGTACAGCGCCATGAGCAAGGTTATGATCTTTTTTCCCAACACTGCCTATGAAGATGTTTTATTTCAGATTTTCCGCATGGACGGCAAAAAGGTGCATGAGCGCTGTTTCCCCGGAGCAGTTACTCTTGTTTCCTGGGACGGTATTAATGACTGCGGTAAAATAAGCGATTCCGGATTGTATATAGCAGTAATTACCAAAGGCGGTAAAATCAGGAATGCGCACCGGGCCAATATTTACCTGCTAAAATAATAAAGGTCTGGCGGATTGTCCCGCCTGATAATACGCTCTCTTTCGGCTTTGGAGAAAAACAGCACGGAAGCAAACAAAGCTGCGGACAGGATAACGAGAGAAAGGATGATGATTTTTTTCATTAAGGTTCTCCTTCAAAAATTTAATTTAAAAGCCTAACCACGAAAAGCACGAAAACATTCTTTTGTGCTTTTCGTGTCTTTCGTGGTTGAAATATTTTCCTTTTCTTTGAGTAATCTTAAACAATGTTCTCACTCCCGTAAAAACCCTTACCTATACAAAGCAAAGTATTGACACGGATTACACTGATTTTCACGGATTTTTTTAATCTGTGTTAATCCGTGAAATCCGTGTCTGATTTTATTTTTTGTCTTTGTCAGAGTAAAAAAAATTTAACGTTATTCTCTGAGGCCAACGCTTTAAATGCTAATTCGAGCTATAAATTTCAGCGCAGAACAAATGAATGATCATCCCTATATTTTTCAATGAAAATATTTTAATAGATAAATGACGGCTTATCAATTTTTTTTAGCTTTTGGGAAAAAAAATAAAATAGAGCGATGTAAACTGTCTGTGTATAAATTTCTTTTTAGAAAAAGATACCGGGTATAGCAAAAACTTTCACCGCTGTGTAAATGTGATCTTTTTTTTCTGGCTAAAATGATGATAAGATTAATACGTTAGTTTTAAAAATAAATGAAAAGCCTGTTATATTGAAATGCAGATAGTAATTTACATTCAACTCCCAAAATTGGTAATGGTACCTGTAACAGGATATACTAATCGGCATTACTATTACACGTAAATAATTACAAGAGGATATATGAAAAGCAACAGTTATGATGCGTATAAGGTTTCGTTTCTGAAACATAATCTCGCGAGGGTGCGCATCGCGATAAACGGGGACTTTTCAGAAAGCGGCCTTGACCGTTACGGGTTTATAAAAAAGTATGATGAAAATACCGTAAAGCAGGAAAAAAAAGAACTTGCTGACGGCTTCGAAATACAAAATTCAAATTTGAAAATATTGTGGAACAATAACGGCAGTTTAAATCTTTACGATAAGAAATCTGGAAAAACAATTCTTGCTCAGACGGGGATAGAATTGAAAAAAAAGTCAGCCTCTGTAAGTTTCAAAGCTCATGATGGCGAAGACTGGGTGGGTTTCGGCGACCAGTCCCGCACGCGTCTTTATCATCGCGGTACTATTGCTGATTTGTATGTGCGCAATGTGAAGTCATATATACCCATTCCTTTCTTCATGTCAACTAACGGTTACGGGATATTTGTTAACACCACACATCATATTATTTTCGACATGTGTAAAAGCAAATCCTCCGAATTTTCATGGCAGGATTTTCGGGGGGAAATTGACTACTATATCATTTACGGTCCTTCTTTCAGAGAAATTCTTGATGTTTATACGGATATAACAGGCAAACCGAAACTTCCTCCGGAATGGGCTTTCGGCCTGTGGTATATCTGCAGAACACAGGCAAATGATTACGAAGCTGTAAATGACGCGTTTAATCTCAGAAAAGAAGAAATTCCCTGCGATATTCTCGGCCTTGAACCCGGCTGGATGGAGACAAATTATGATCTCTCTGTTGATAAAAAATGGAACACTGGGCGTTTTCCCATACCAAGCTATTGTTTTAACGGGCCTCATAACTTTTTAAATTCCATTAAACGGATGGGATTTAAAATTGAGCTATGGCTTTGCAATGAATACGATCTTTCTTATGAAGAGGAGCGCCGCCTGGGACGTGAACAGACAACCGAAAATAAAACTTTAGCCGAATTTCACAAGCAAGCCGAGCTCGATGAGCATTTTATCAAGCCGAGGTATTCTGATAGTATAACAAAAAAGGATGAAGCATGGTTTGAACATCTCAAGAAATTCATTGGGCAGGGCGCTGATTTTTTTAAACAGGACGGAGCGTTTCAGGTATGCGCGCACCCCGATAAATTATGGGGCAACGGCATGACGGATATGGAAATGCACAACCTTTATCCTTTGCTTTATTCCCGCCAAATGTACGAGGGTTTTGTTTCCCATATCGAAAAGCGGCCGGTAGTTTTCACTCCTTGCGGATGGGCAGGCTTTCAGGCATGGTGCGGCACATGGACAGGTGATACGGGCGGACGCCTTGATACTCTCGGAGCAATGCTGAATACCTCGATTGTCGGTCATAGTTGGGCTACCAATGACATGGAAGTCATTCAGAAAGAAGGCATTCATTTCGGTTATCTCCAGCCCTGGAGTCAGATTAACAGCTGGAATTATTTCCGTATGCCCTGGCTGCAGGGGGATGAGTTATGCCTGATGCACAAGTTTTACAGTTCTTTCAGGGCGCGCCTGATACCTTATCTTTATTCATGGGCTTATCAATCCACGCTTACCGGATATCCGCTAATGGCGCCTTTAACTTTTGAATTTCCGGAGGATAAAGCCTGCCGGGAAAATCTTCATCAGTATTTCCTCGGACGCGACCTGATGGTGGGTATTTATAAAAATGAAATATATTTTCCGGAGGGAAAATGGAAGGACTTCTGGACGGGCGAAATCGTAAAAGGCGGAAAAGAACTTTCCGTCTCATGGCCTTCCGATAAAGGCGGCGCCTTGTATGTCCGCGAAGGAGGGATTATTACTTTCGGCCCTCTTATGCAGTACCGCAAGCAGAAACCGCTTGATGAAATGGAAGTATATGTGTTTCCGTCTGAAAAGGAAAGCTCGATGCTTTTTTATGAAGATGACGGTATATCTTTCAAACATCAGCAGGGAGAATTCGCAACAAGAGAAATACGAGTATCGCGCAAGGGGACAGGAGCAATAATAGAACTGGGTATACGCTCTGGAAAATATGACGGTATGCCTGCCGAATGCAAATGGAGCTTTACCGTTGCCCTTGACTCGAGGCCTTCCGATCTGATCATAAACGGAAAGAAAGCGGACACTCCGAAATGGCAATGGGATGAAAAACGAAGTGAACTCAGTATTGCGCCATTCCAGCTGAACAGCGCAGTAATTGTCATCACCTGAATTTTTGATCGGTAATCATCATTCATTCCTGGATGAGGTAAAAAAAAAAATTGACTTTTTGCCATTATTGTGCCAAAATTACATTAAATTTTTAATATTATGAGATATATTTACAAAAACATCACGCTTGCTCCGGCCGGTGACTGGCTGAGCGCCCTTTCTGCCTGAACTATAACTTTTTCGGCTGAAATCTTACAATTGATAATTCAGGTAGTTTTCCGATATCGGCCCGGCGTTACTCCGTATTTTTGCCGGAAAACCCGGTTAAAATGCGATACATCATTAAACCCGGTTTCAAAGCAAATACTGATAATGGATTTTTCGGTCTTTCGCAGAAGCTCAGCGCTTTTTTCCAGGCGCAGGCGGCTGATGTAACGTACAAAAGGAACCCCCATGGCTTTATGGAATTCGCGGGAAAGCGTGGAATATTTAATCTGCAGGCGGTCAGCCAAATCCTTAAGATTCTGGGTTTCAAAATAATTGTTATTTATATACTCAGCCAGATAACTGATTTTCTTGTTGTATTTTACCGGAGCGGTATTTTCCGAAAGACCGGAAATAATAAATAAAATCTCGGAAAGCAGAGTGCGGATTTTAAAAAAATCTTTTTCCTGTTTTGGGCGCAGGTTAACCATAGTGCGCAACAGGCT
>DNNS01000615.1 GCA_003497555.1 Spirochaetia bacterium | reverse complement strand
CCAAGAAAAAAAATCATACCCGCTGATTGATTATCGCGTTATTTCAGCCGGTTCACCGGATAGTGAAAAATGATAAAAGTCAGAAATATAATTTTTTAAAAACCGGATTTGAAATATCTTTTGTTGTCAGTCAAGCTGGAGTTTTATTTCTTCGCCGTCAAGTTTTAAAATATAACTGCCCCGGGGAATTATAAAAGAGCGGCGGGCAGCTTTTTTATGATATTCGATTCGTACGGAATCCCGATAAATTTCAAAAGTCCGGTAGGAGCAGAGAATAGAAACCAGAATTGTGTCATCGGAATGATGATCAATGCGGATGTTTTTAAGCAGAAGACTAAGAAAATCGTCATTTGCTTTTTTTCTGTTTCCCCGCACCGGAACCGGTTCGGGTATGATAAAATCAAGTGTACTCTGCAGGATACGCAGGGCCTCTTTGCCGATGCTTATAACCAGGGAGGAATCCGGCTTTTGCGCAAGCGCCGATTTTATTTCCCGGTTTTTTTTGGATGCGACCAGGGTATTGAAGATGTGACGGGCAATCCCGGGGTTTTCTTCGGCCATTTTTCCCAGAACGGTAAAGTTTTTATTGTCGATCAGACCGGCAATTTGATTATCCATATATATCCTCCGATCTGCGGGTATTTTTTTTTAAACAGGAAGCTAAACGCCTTTTAAATAAAAAAACAATCTGCTGGATTTTTTTTTCACTGGTGCCGAGAAATCCGGCAATCAGCCGGTAAGCCGGGGCTGTACGCAGCTTAAAATAGGCATCGAGATAACAACGGCGGGTTTTTTCATAACTCTCGAGCCTTGAGCGCAGAGAAGTTTCATCCGGACCGGTTGAACGCGCCAGCAGGGAATGGATTTTCATAATGCGTACATAAATACGGGACAACTGATCTTCTTTATGCAGCAGTTTGCTGCGTTTTTCTGCTATCTCATCGGATAACCGGTCGATAAAAGAGAGGCACTCGCTGTATGGTTTTCCGGTAATTGCCGGCATTTTTAAAAAATCTTCTTCATCAAAAAAATCAAAATAAACGCATTTGATTGCCAGCCAGGATATTCCCCGGTATTTGTTGATCACCTGCATGATCCGCATACGTCTGGCATCTTCGCTGCAGACCGGGGCGTTATAAGACGCTTCTGTTTCTTCCAGAGCCGATATGGATTTTTCCGGCTCCTGATAACTCTGCATGGTCATTTTTCGTCTCAGCAGATCATTATAGAGATTGTTTAATGCTGCGGTTAAATAGGTAAGAAACGATGATGCCTTGCTTTGATAACTGCGCAGTAGTATATCGGCTTTCTCAATAAAAGCTGCGGTAAAATCCGCTGCGAAATCTTCATCACGATTGTGTTTTATATATGACGGGAAAGCGTGTACAATCGGATAGTATTGATTAATTATCTGGTTGCGGATTTTAATTTGCGGATCGATCTGATAAGTTTCTATCAGCCTGTTTATTTCATTATCATTCATTTTTTTCTGTGAAAGCGTAACTATATTGTGTTTTTTTTTATATGTCAATATTTTCTGGTTTTTTCAAAATAGGGAAAGGTTTTTCGGCAGAGTATTTCAAGGATATACGGATTCAGTCCGTATTCTTTCTGGTTATATGACAGGATGTGCATGGTCTGTTCGCGGGAAAAAGCTTTTTTATATGAACGCTGTGAACGGCAGGCATCGTATACGTCAATAAAGGAACATATTTCAGCCAGGGGATTATTACGGACATGATGAAAAACCGGATAAGCCGGATGATGGTTACCGACTATGAGCAGCAGATGTTTATCTGCCAGGCCGGCATTTTTCAGGGCTTTTACACCTGCCAGCGGATGTTTTTTTATCTGTTCAAATTCTTCCACAGACAGACTTCCCGGTTTTTTAAGAATTGAACTCTGCATTACGGTTTTACCGAAATCATGCAGGAGTGCGCCGATAGTATATTTCTTGAGATAATTTTTCTGAAAATTAATCTGATCGTGAGAATTTTGAAAAGCATTATAAAAATCGGTATGCCTGCGCTCCAGGGAGAAATCCTCCATGGCGTGCGAAAAAATGATCGATACGGAAAGACTGTGCTGTGCGGTATATTGATCGGCAGTGCGTAAAGTCTGCAGGCAGTTTACAAGCAGGCTGCGGTCAACTGAAATACTTTTTTCTATTATATTTTCGGCCTGGGTGATTTTGTCTGCAGTAAGTTTATCCTGCAGCAGCGAATTCATATCATCATTGATTTTTTCATAAGTTTTGGCTGCAGTGCTGCCGGCATCTTTAAGCACCTGCGATTTAAAATCTTTCCGGTCTTCATCATGAGCGCTCCGGCCGGAGATATTATCAGAAACAATAATTGTGTTTTCATGATCGTGTTTATATATATAAATATACATAGAGAAAATTTTTGCAGGTGGAATTTTACCCTTGGGGACAATAATAGCGCCCTGTTCATTAAAGAGATCTACAGTTATTTTGCCGTTTTCGTCCAGAAAGCGTTCAATATTAC
>DNNS01000424.1 GCA_003497555.1 Spirochaetia bacterium | reverse complement strand
GGATGAATCAAACCATTTTTAATTCCCCTGGAAAAAAGATCAGCAAGATCTTCTTTGCCTGTTTTCGACAAAGTAAAAGCGCTATGATCAATATCGCTTATCACTGCCTTGAAATTAACATGCTGAATGCGCCTGTCTTTCGGGTCTCCCTGTTCAAACTCCACGCCTGCGCTTTCTGCTATATCGGCATCGCCTGTGGCATCAATTACTATTTTCCCTTTAATCAGAGATCTTCCAGATTTGTTTACGACATAAACACCCTTTACTTTCCCGTTTTCTATATAAGCTTCTCTGCAGAATGTATTGAATAAAACTTTTACTCCTGCTTCATATAATTTTTTCATTACAAGTATTTTATACATTTCGGAATTAAAAGCTATCCTCCCGGGTTTCAGATATTTTTCGGATTTATATTCATAACGGGCGTCAATATCTGCAAGGAGTTCACCTGTTATTTCATCAAAAACAGGTCCTCCGGGATTATCTCCAAAACAGCATACTTTTGCACCGGTCCCTTGTCCGCCGGGAAATGCCGTCTGTTCTATAAGTAGAACGGAAGAACCTTCCCGGGCTGCCCGCAGAGCAGCGCCGATACCTGCGGGGCCTGCTCCTGCAACTATTACGCTTATATTATTATTCATAAAATCCTTCATAATAAGATTATATTTTCATTGTTTTGTACGTGTTCTTGTATCGGGCAGGTTACAAAAGGCCTGATGATTTTTCAAATTAGGTAAATTATAATATATTTTAAATAAAAATTACCTTGACCGGATTGAAAAAAAATTGTACTATATTGACCAATGAATAACAAGCTTTCCTGGCTGCTGCCACGTCTGGAAACAAAAGAACTTATTATTTCCCTGGTGCCTCTGGCCGGATTTTCCGATATTATCAAGACCGATCATGCGGTTCATCACTGTCCACTCTGTCTGAAAATCAAGAATAATCCGCGTAAACTTTCCATTTGCCGGAATTACAAACAGCAGAAAATTATGGCCGGTAGCGAGCCTTTTTTTGATATCTGTCCTTTTGGAGTGCTTGATTATATTATTCCGGCAGCAGCAGAAAATCCTCCTGCCGTGCTTTGTCTGCAGTACGGCGGGGGGCTTTTACCCCGGCCGCCCGGAACAGACCCACACAAATTATTCAGGCCGCCTGTTAAATATTTCCGGAATAAACAGCTTGATAGTTATGCTGCTGATGCGAACATTGCCGCAGGAATAATCTCTGATGTAATCGCCCGTAATCTGATAAATGCCCCGCATCTGGAAAAATCCCCGTCACGTCAGAAAGTCCATGCTGCCAAACTGATAATTCATGAATACTTCAGCTCGGATCTCAGCCTTGCTTCATTATGCCGCCAGCTTTCTTCCGATAAATCCGTAATGTCCCGTTATTTTTCCAGTGAATACGGATGCACGGTTCATGATGAAATAAACCGGCAGCGTATTCTTCATGCTCAAAAATTATTACTCCAAAATAAAAATATCACGGAAACGGCATTTGCCTGCGGCTACAATGACAGCGCCTATTTTTGCCGGGTATTTAAAAAACTGACCGGACTGACTCCCAAAGAATGGCGCAGGAATAACAGATGTAAAAGCAAAGACAACCGTCAGCTGCCGTTCGCTTAAAATCAGAACCGCCGGAAATACCTGTATCAGGCGCAGTAACAAAAAGAAGATTGCGCTGCGATCACGGATACAAGCCCGGGTATTTTATCTGGAAAAGGGGAAAATATGAATTCCTATTTCTCCTCCGGCTGTAAAAAGCAATTTTTTATCCGGCATGGAAAGACGGTGAAGTTCCTGGGGAAATAAAAAAACACCTGCGGAAATTGAAAAACGATTTTCGGACAGGTATAATTCTACGCCGCCCCGAAAGCGGTAAAAAAAATCAGGGAGAAAAATATCCGGATTCGCAGCATATGTTTCAGTCAGTTTATATCCGAAAAGCTGCAGTATACCGGGCGAGCCTGTTGTATCCAGCGGGCCGCGGCAGCCCAAACCCAGGCAGACATACGGGTGAAACGGGCTGGTTCCGGTTCCGGCGCGCAGATTGAATGATACTCCTATATCAAATGAAGCGATATTTACATACATGGTTTCACTGTTGCGGCAGAGCGAACTTTCGATATCAAAGAAAACTCCCTTGATTGCCGGATAATAATACAGAATACTGGTAATGCGCCGGAAGGAAAGAGCGTAATTCATAAAATAAATACCCTGTTCGCTCCGGTAATAGGGATTATTAGCCAGTCCGTAGGATAGTCCGAGACCGCTGCGGTTATCAAGACCTTTTATTTCCTTGCCGAAAAGAGTTTCGGAAATGTTTTCGTACAGTTCCTGGCCGCAGGTAAAACTGGCGCATAATATACTGATTGATATAAAGAGCAAAAATTTATTTAACATAAACAACCAGCCCTATACTCAAGGATGCTCCGTAACCGGGATCCTGAAAATTCCAGGCAAAATCAAACAGCTTGCCGGGCGACAGCAAATACGCATAAAAATCGGCGTTTACCTTCAGGCCGAAGGATGGAGGCAGAAATAAAAATTCACTGCCGATTAAAGCGCGGCCTGTTATACCGGTGTTCTGCAAAATTATTCCGTAAAAAGTACTGCCGGTAATCATGGTTCCGGCTGCAATTCCGAACATAGGGTGTATGGTACCGGAGCCTTTGGTAAATTTTCCGGTATTGATGTAAACCTGAAATCCAAAATCAAAAGGACACACCTGGTAAAATACGGAATAGGGATTATTGATTTTACGGACGAAACTGCTGCTGACAAAAAATACCGGAGCCGGTTTGTTTTCCCGGGCGCGTTTTTTCATAATAAAACCGAAATCCATACCCCGCATGACAGCTTCACCGGAAATATCGTATTTAAAATCATAAAGTACATAAAAACCGCGGTCATACCGGCGTTTGATTTCCGTATAAAAGAAAGAATCTTCCGGCGGTTTAAAATCAGCATTTAAGAGATGAAAAAAAAACAGAATTCCGGGAATAATATACAGATATTTTTTTAAAATGCGCATAACAATCGGCAGCCCCTGCTTCCTTTTCATATTGATTTGTCTCCGGATAGCTGCCCGCGGATTGGTTTTTGAAACAACCGTATTGTTTTCTGCATGGAAAGATTTATTCTCCGAAAACCTGGGCCTGAAACGAAAATATTTCAGCATCGGACTGTAGATATCCTGATTGGTCAAGACCGGCTTTAAGGGAAAGATGTTCCAGATATTGATTTTTATTCCATCCCTGTTCCAGGGGCACCTGGGGTAAAAAAACTCCGCAGTAAATGCCGGCTTTAAGATACAGACCGTCTCGGCCCACTGTAATACTTTCCAGCGAAGAAATTTTCTGCAGGGGAGTCATTACCGATATATCGATTTTAATTGCAGCCAGTTCTTGTTCCCGTACCGGGNNTCGCGGCTGGCGGCATTCATGGTGTTTTCAATTACCGAACTGAAAAGAGGACCGCGGCCTGTAATATAACCGATACAGCCGCGCAGATGTCCGGCGGAAAGCAGGGTAACAAAAACCCCCTGCTCGGTTTTAAGCGCCGCGCTGATTAAAAATTTTTCCTGAATCAGATGATCCGGGAAATAATTTTCAGCCCGGATTATATGCTCTTCAAGAACATAACGGGAAAGGGTCAGCAGAACTTTTTCTTCCGCTGCAGCAAGAAAAGGCCGGTCAATAACAGGTTTATTTTTATTCATTATCTGCTCTCATTTTCCGGAATTATATAAATTATGTTTTTTAATATAGGCTGACACGGATACACTCAGCCAGCGATTCCTGATGCAGCCGGATGCAAGATGGTTTCTGATCGCGCTGGAAGAAGCAGGATGCAGGGTATTTTTAAATAGTATGATTTTGGGAGTTTTACCGGGCTCCCGGTCAGGACAGGCAGCTGATTTTACAGCAGGCGTTTTCAAACTGCTCGCGGTATCAGCGCGTCTGAAACATAAAAAAGATGTTTCCCGGCATAAAGCCGTAAAATTTTTCCAGGAGGGAAGCTCTGCCAGCAGATCGCTTCCGATTATAGTGTAAAATTTTTCCAGGTTTTTATATTTATTTTTTAAATATCTCACAGTATTTATAGTGTAGGATATGCCTTTTTTTTTAATTTCATAATCATCAATTACCGCCTGCCTGATGCTGCCGAATGCCAGCCGGCACATACCGAGACGATGGCGGGATCCGGCCTGA
>DNNS01000015.1 GCA_003497555.1 Spirochaetia bacterium | reverse complement strand
ATTATCTGAAAATCGGCATAAGAGGCGATGACAGTGATGCGGTAAATTATCTGTCTTCTTTAACAATTAATACCAACGGTCTGAGCGATATTGATTCCGATACCATCAGTTATATCAAGCTTTATACCAATAGTTCGGGCGGAAGTCTTAAAGAAACTTTTTTCAGCAATAGTTATGGAACATTTAATCTTTCACCTCCGCTTGCCGTAAACGGCAGTACCATGCAGGAACTTTTCATCAAGTATGATATTTCTACGGCCAGCAACAGTGTAGGGAAAAAATTCGGTATGGAAATCAGGTCTAACGCCTGGGGCTTTACCGATTATATTTCCGATAATTTCAGTCAGAACAGTTTTGTCAGCGGATCTTACGCAGGCCCGGCGTTTACAACCAATATCCTGATTATCAGTCCGGCGGTCAAGTGGTGGGATTTTGAAGCCATTGAAAGCGCCAAAAACGAAGCTCCGACACAACTGGTGGAAGGTGTGGAAGTTCCCGTGATGTCTTTTAAAATGTACCGTGAAAATGAAACGCCCGGAGATTCAGCTACCTGGGAATACCTGACAAATATTACTGTGAGCAATGTACTTAACGATTATGCTTTTTCCGGAATACTGAAACTTTATACCAACAAGGCAAGTGTTGACAACTGGAAAAGCGCATCTCAGCTTTCTACCAATGTTTTGGTAAGCTCCGGTCTGCCGGCGGTTTCTTTCGATTTTGCCAAAGCCTATATATCCTACAATGCAGCCGAGTCTACCAGATTTTATATTACCTATACGGCCCAGAATTTTCACAGTGCTGCGCAAAACAGCTTCAAGGTTCTTTCCATAGGATCCGGCGGGCCTAACGACGGAATAATCAATAATTCCAGCGGTATAATCGGTTTTATCTCGGAACCAATACGCTGCGAAAACCGCAATATAAAAATAGAGTGTACATCATATCTTCCGGAAAAAGCCAAACAAGGTCAGAAAAAAGTTCCGGCTCTGCGCATGGTAATTAATTCGATTGATGCTGATGCCTCTTTTCAGTTAAATTCCCTGTATTTTGATTTGGGCGGAACATTTGGTACCAATGATCTTGAAAAAGGTCTGATATATCTTGATAACGGAGATACTCCCGGTTCACTTGACGATAAAGATGTTTTTGTTGATGGTTCAGCCGGTATTTTTTCCAGCGGTAAAATGCAGGCAACATTTTCAACTCCGATGGCAATAACCAGTACTCCCAAAAAACTGCTGCTCCTGCTTGATATCGGAGAAGAAGCAATAATCGGAAACAGTTTCAATGTATCTTTTAAAAAAGAAAACCAGAAGGGATTCGCAGCGCTGACCATAGATAATACAGCTTATGCCCTCACCCTTGGCGATTATTCACCTGATACCACCGGCTACTGCAGTATTTTGCCCGGAATTCAGTTTAAAAATAAATTTACTCCGGCCGCTGCCAGCACTGTAATTGATATTGCCAAAAACGGCAAATGCCAGATCTATCTTTCCGATGAACTTGATTATACAGCATACAAGGCTGCTATTTTTGATGTTTTCGGGCACAAGATCAATGACCTGGCGTTCCCGTCCCATAAACTGGAATGGGGGGGCGCGGATTTCAAGGGCAGTGTTGTACGTTCCGGAATATATATCATTATTGTCATTGGACCCGATATTCATGAATCCTTCAAGGTAATGGTGATTAAATAATGAAAAGCCTAAGTTTAATATCTGCTGTTATTTTTTTTTTTACCGCAGGTCTGATAAAAAATTTATCGGCTAATGCCGGTATCATGCTTTATGAACCTTCGCCTCTGACAGCAGCTTTAGGAAAAAGTCACGATCTGCTCAATATCAAGTCTCCGCTTACACGCACTTACAGCGGAATGTATTCCCTGAAAGATAAAACCGAACTGACATATTATCACAGTATTTTGCCCAATGATGTAGCCATTGAAACCGCATATCTGGGTTTAAAATACGATTTTATTCCGGGAATACGGCTGGGCGCCTATATGACATATCTTGATCTCGGCGGATTCAACAGTCTGGACAGCCGCGGCCGCCTGCTTTCGCGTTATGATGTGAACGATATAATGATAGGCCTTCCGGTTGTTTTTAATGTCAAGAGTACGCGTATACCTGAACCGGCCATTGCTTCGGGCAGCGGCGAAAAACCGGGAGCCCTGCACCGTATACTCTATGCATTAAACGGAGCGCTGAATTTTAATTTTCATCAGACAACATTAGGTGAATACAAGGCCATGACTTTTTTCGGCGATGCCAATTTATGCGCCAGATTCAAACCCGGATATATTGGCATGCCGCGATCCGTAATGGATTTTTCAGAAATTGAAAAAAACATGAAAAGCTCTCAATTGCGCTATCGGGGTGAAAAAAATGATTTATTAAAAAAAAATAATCTGCCGGAAAGTTCAGTATCCAATCTTGATGCCTATAATGTCTATTATGACAACCAGTATATCAAGCGCTCAAATGATATGGAAAATGTTTTTCTCCGCAAAGCTCAAATTCTTTCCGTCTATAATGATCAAATGGCTATACTGCCGCCGGTGGGCATTGACGACGCTTATGCCACAGGGCTTGCAGAAATATCAAATTTGGCCGAAACAGCCCGCAGTGAAGCCGCTTCTCATTACCGCTATGCAAGAATTNNCTGGTGAGTGAACTTGATGCCAATGAAGAAAGCATTTCCAATTTAACCGCCAAATTCTCGGAATACGCGCAGACCAACGAAGCAGCGCTCATTCCGGCCCGGGAACTTTTTGATTTAACCAAAAAATATTTAATAGCACAATATAAGGGTATTGTTATAGAAGTGGTGCTTTTTTCCCTTGAACTTAAAGAAAAGGAACTTGCCGAAACCCGGTATACCGAATATAAAATTAAAAATAACCGAAAAACCGGCAAACCCGAAACTCTTGGCGATATAGCCCTGTCTGTTTATTCCAACGCCGGTTATGCTTCCTATCTGCAGATTTTTAATGCATTTGATGCCAAAAAAAATTTCAAAGAGGGTGAAATTATTAAAATTCCCGAGTCGAATTATCCTCCTGAATACATTAAATTGACCAACAAACGTACACGGCTGGAAAACATGAAAAAAGAATATGATGAGGAAAACCGGGAGTATGTTGATTATATTGTTAAAGATAATGACACCTGGAAATCAATAGCTGCTNNGCTACCGGAATAAAAACCGATATGGTCGCTTCCTATAAAAAACTTTCCAAAAAAGAGGCTCTTGTACCCGGTCAGGTCTTGCGTATTCCATCCGAAAGTAAAAAAGTGCGGCGCGAGCAGAGAGAAAAGGAATATTTATCGCAAAAAAATATCATTCTGAAAAAGCTCGCAAAAATACCAATGAATTCCCTGTCCCGCCATTATTTTAATGCTGTCATGCAGAAAAGCGATAAACGCACCGGACTTTTTGAATATCATACGGTTTTAGAAAAGAACCTGCAGGATAAAAATCATTCGTTAAACAGCATTATCGCACGCCAGAAAGCAAGGTTTGACAAAAAAGCGGCAGCGCTTAAAAAAAACTTGCGCAGAATAACCCTGAAACGGGAGCTTGATTTTTTAGGCAGGGCAGGGCGCAGGGATAAAAAAGAAAGTACCGAACTTACCGGCGAGGAAAAAAAGGCGGTCGTTGACTATAAACGCAAGGAGCGGGATATTTACCGTTCCCTGCTGCGCGATATTTATCTGGCAAAAAAAGAATTAATCGGCGAGTTTACTGCGGAAGAAAAGAGCCAGCAGGCGCATGCGGCTGCCACTATTAATGAGCTTTATGAAAAAAAGGAAGAAAGTGCCAGGGAAAATTTTATGCTTAAACAGTTTGAACAGGGAGAAAAAATCAGCAAGGAAATAAGCAGTATTTTTGCCGAGGATTTGAAAATCATGCAGATGGAAAAACAGGCTGATGTTTTTCTGCTGGGAAAAAAACACATTGATAAAAACTCCGAACTGGCCTGGGAGGAGTACATTACCGAGCTTGTTTATCTCAGTTCCGAAGAAAAGCGCGATACCATGGCGCTTGGCGCCTATATAAAAAATATCGGCATGCCGGTAAAATACCGTACGGTTTCCGAAGATTTACCGATCGCCTTTGGAGCTGATTTTAATTATGAATTTATGCATATGCCCAATCATGGTCTGGTTTTTTACCTGCATTACGGTAATTCCGAACTTGAAGGACATTCTCCGGGCGCAGGACTAATGTACAAACTGCTTAATATTTTTGAATTCAGGGGCGGCGCATCGTACGAACACAAGATGATAACACCCGGCGCAGCTTTATCCGCTGCCTTTAATATCGGGCTTATGGATTACCGGCTTGACGGAGGTCTGCGCTACAACCGGGAATTC
>DNNS01000632.1 GCA_003497555.1 Spirochaetia bacterium | reverse complement strand
ATAAGAAATGCTTTCTTTCCCGTCAGTGATTTCAAAAACAAATCCGTCTGTTGTATCAATCCCAAGTTTCGTCAATTTTCCCTGGCGGTCAAGAGGCAGTGTGCGTATTCTTTTTCCGCTCATGGCCAGGGTATAACAGCTGTAGGTAATGTCAGGATTTAACTGTATTGAGATTTTTGCATCGGCATATTTTGTGTATACCGGAAGGCTTCCTTTAAAATACAATCTGGTTCCATTTTCCCCATCTTCTGTACGTTCGTTTTTTGCCCTGATATCCGTTAAAAAAAGCAACAGAATACGGCTGGATTCGTTCAGCGGTTTTCTGTCAAGTGAAACGCAAAAAAACATCCCTTTATCGGCTTCTGTGGAAAAAACAACTCTTTCTGAAGAAACAGCAATTTTGGCAATATTTCCGCTGGCAGCATAAAGAAACGGCGTATCAATAATGAAAACCGAATTACTTATATCATAAAACAATTCTGCGGTATCCGAGCAGAGAACATTTTTCGCAAGCCAGGAAAGCTGGCGGGTTTTTATTTCAGAATTATCACCGGCTTTAATGCATAATTCTGCAAGAGCTTTTAAATCAATACTGCGGTTATACTCATAGGGAATTCTATCCGAAGCAGGCAGATTACCGCTGCTGATCATTTCCCTGGTGATATTTCCCCGGTTATAATAAAGCGCCGGTTTACCGGATGGAATAAACGCAGCCTGCAAACGGAAAAGATGCGGCAGATAGGCAAATTGTTCAAAATACCCCCAGGCATTAGCTGCCGGGAGGCCGGTTAAAGCGAAATCTTTCCCGGTCGCGATCAGAATACTATTTGCAGGGCTGGTAATATAATTATTCCGGAAACAAAGAGATCCTGTATATTCAGAAAGCCAGAGCATAGGGTCTCCGGAAATATCGAACTGTTCACGGGTTCCCGGTGCAACAGCGCTTGTAAGTTGTTCTAACGGCTGCTGGGTAAAACTAAAGGCAAAACGGTTGGCCAGATCCCATCCCTGATACGCTCCTATAGCGCCTACAAAAAGGCCTGCTTCCTCCCGCCCTTTAATTGGAAAACAATCCTGAAATTCTGTGAGAAAAAACGGTTTGTCGAATGGCTGATGTGCAGCCAGCAGCGGATAGTAGTTGTTGATATGGCCTTTTATTTTAGAAGCCAGCCCTAACACTTCTGATAGTCTTGGATATGGATGAATTCGGTATCCTCTGTTATCGGGCAAACGCCCCTTTACGTATTGAAAATACAGATGCGTTTCATACGCATCGGCAAAACTTCGCCAGTAATCAACCATGTACATTGATACATAATTAAATCCGGCAATGGGAGCCTTGATCCCCATGGATTTAAGGTGATTTTTCATTTTTTCATATACTGCAAGCGTGCGATCACTGAAATATAATACCATTCTGGTAATAGCATCAGGGTCTTTACAGTCATAAATTGAAAATGGTATATCATCAAGCCGGTTGAGATTTTTTTGCGCCAGATAATCATTGCAATCCTTAAGCAGGAATTTTTTTAATTTATGGGTAGAACCGGTTCTCTCGCCTCCCCAGGTGCCTCCCATGTGCTGTTCGTTCCACGGACTGACGGAAACTACTACCGGATCATTTTTTAACGCCAGGCCGGTATAGGGGTTTACATGCGATAGCCAGAGATCCGCTGCCCTTTGCCAGTGAGAATATGCTTCAGGCAAAAATTGCAGAAGAATTTTTGATTCCTGGCTTCCGGCATATTCCGCCAGCTGCGGAACATGTATAAAATCAATCAGATGAAAAACATCAATCACAATATAAATACCGCGTTTTTTCAGTTCAGCAATCAGATACTCCAGTTTATCAAGCTGTACGCAGTTTAATTCCAGAATGCCGTTTGTATAAATAAAAATACCCGGTGACCATTCTTTCATACTGTCATGGCTGTGCAGGCGCAGAACATTATATCCCAGCCGGCTATAAGTCTCGGCCATGGATTCGGCATAATTGTGCGGAAGAAAATTCAGATTCCAGTTGTTGTTTGCGCCGTAAAATTTTACCGGTACTCCCGGCCTTTTTTCGAAAACCAATTCGCCGTTTTCGGCCTTAACAAACCCGAATCGGCCTGCCGGTGTTTCGTTTAAACAGGAAAGATCAAGTGCACTGTGCGGAATAATACGCGGTTCAGTATTGATTATATTCCAGGACTGATCACCGGAAAACAAAAAAAACGAAAAACAGAAAAAAATAAAAAAATTTTTCATGAATCTGCCTCCATATATTCACAGCCGTCGGCTGTTGTTCTCAAATCAAATCGCGTCTTTGCGCTTTTTTCCACTTCGTCTCTGTAATATAATACCTGCTTGAGCTTTTGCTCCGAAAAGAGCGGCGCCTGATCGTTATAGTGAGAAGATGCCTGATCATCGCTGTTGCCGTATGGTATGATGGTTCGGCCGGTTACCTTTCCCTGATAATACGATACCAGCATAATCCAGGAGCTGCCTGCCGAACAAATCCACCGGTTGTCTTCAAACCTTCTGGCCCCTGTCATATACAGGCTGGTAAAAGGATCCATGGCTTTAGAGTTTCCGGTACCGGCACAAGGTAATGAAAGATTTCCGCGCCTGAGAATATGAGCATCACCCCATGTGACCATTTTTCCCCAGCGTTTTTTCACAGTTAAAACCGCGTCATAAAAAGCCGCAAGCGCCTCCCGTACAACCTTTTCATCTCCGGCATGAGCCAGGTAAAATTCTGTTGTACGATTATAATCCCCGTGCAGTCTGGATACCCATTCGGTTAAAAGCGGAAGNNTTTTCCGTATCAGCCATGAGATTCCAGTTTTCCAGTATACTGACCGCTTCCATCAAATCAGGATCTATATGGCTGCGCATCAGCATGCTGGCTTTGATCAGAAAATCTCTTTCCTCCCTGGCTGTAAGTGCTTTTACATCCATGGTTATTGCAAGGGCCTTTTCAAGGGTTAATTTTCCGGCGCTTTCGATCAATTCCATAACCCGGGCTCCGCGCACGCGGGATGAGAGCGCTATATCCTGCGCTGATAGATGTTTGGGAAAATCTGCGGGTTTGAGCGGACAATCGGAAGTCACTGTAAAAGGCGAATTATTACAATTCTGCAGGTATCCTGAAGATGGATTTATGCATTTAGGCAGGCCGGTAAAGGGAATACGTTTTCCCCATTCGGTGTCTGAAATACTTCCATCTACTGGATTTTTCCAGTCAATACCATCATTACGCTCATGAGTAAGAGTATTGTAGAGATATCCGATATTTCCGTTTACATCGCATGCTATGATGTGAAATTTAACCCAGGTATGCAGTGAACAGGCATGTATAAAAGCATCCAGATTCCCGGCACGCATTACGGCAAGGGATTGCGGAAATGGATCTGTATCATTCAGGCCGGTAATACGGACCGCATAGGCAATTCCCTGTTCAGTATCTGTTTTTACTACGGGGCCGTGATGAGTACGGATGATTTTATGCTGAACAGTATTTAAAATGCCCTCGGTTCTTACATAAAGCTTTAGTGTTTGTTCAGTGCTGTTTCGCCATGTATTGTTATAACGATACTGCCGGGTGTTATGAGAATTAAGCTTTTCTGCATAAACATCAACAAGGTCCGCATCATTATTGCATATAGTCCAGGCAATGAAACTGCTGAATCCTATCATGATAGCGGGTAAACCATAAAGAGTGACTCCGTAGACATCAAAGGTTTTCCCGCATAGATGAGCTTCATACCATTTGAACGGCCCTTCCCAGGGAAGATGTGGATCTCCCAGCAGGAATGTTTCTCCGCGCAAGGTTCTTTCCGGACGCACTGTCCAGGCATTTGAAGCCTGGTCAATTCCGGCTTCTGAGGAAAAATGGCTGGAAATTTTACCTTCGATTTGATCAAATTGCTGAATAATCTGGCACATTTTTACATAACTGTGCACTGCTTCGCCGTTTACAGGAAATTGCCGGGTTGAGCTTCTGTGCGGATTGTCGTTTATATAGCGGTTTATTCCGGCTGCAAATGCATCAAGGTATTTACGGTCCTCACTAGCAAGCGTGTGAAAAAGTTTTTTGTTAATTGCAGGGATATCGAAGGAATGCATTTTTATATCATGCGCAATATATTTATCTCCCATAAATTCCGAAGCGCGCCCGGAGGCTAATATGAAATTTTCCAGCATGGGGGAAAGATGATCCTGCGCCTGGGCANNAGTTTCGGCATAGATATGCGGAATACCCCATTGATCGCGAAAAATGGTTGATAGACCGGCGCTGCTGTGAAGGTTTTTTTCAGTCATTTGCCTGCTGCTTTGGCAATATGCTGTTGCCTGATATATATATTTTTTTGAAATCTTTCCCGTAATACATATAATTCCAAGTATAACACATATATAAAAAATAAGGTATGTCAGGAAATATTTTTTTTATGTCATTTCCTCCGTTTATTAAAATATGCTATTATATCGTTAAGAATAAAAATTATTTTACGGTAAAAGTAAAAAATAGTATAAATTCCGGACTTGATACAATATTGGCACGAATAATATTATTTTTTTAATTAACGGAGATAACAATGCGTGATCAGATTATCGATCTGCGGCAGCNNTTCTGCCCCGCTATGCTTACAGTGACTTTAAAGGCCTGCTGGTTACTGAAGGTGAAATTCACCTGCGCATAGTTAAACTGGCAGGAGAAATCTGCAGCGATTACAAAGAAAAAAAACTTGTAATGCTCTGTATTTTAGACGGAGCCTGCGAGTTCTGCGCTGATTTGTCCAGGCAAATTTCCCTGCGTTTTGAACGTCATTTTGTTAAATTTGCTTCCTATGGCAATTCTGCAATATCAAGCGGGAAAATTGAAAAGCTGCTTGATTTTCCGCAAGGCCTTAATAATAAAGATGTTTTGATTGTTGAAGATATTATTGATTCAGGACGGACACTGGCGAATATTCTTCACGAGATCAGGAAGTATAGACCTTCTTCGATACGCACCGCTTCCTTGTTTTCCAAGCCCCAAAAACGCCTGGAGGAATTCAGCAGAATAAAAATTCACTATAACGGTTTTTTTATTCCTGATGAATTTATTGTAGGTTACGGCCTTGATTATGCAGGCAAGTACCGTAATTTCCGCCATGTTGCAGTACTGAAAAAACTCCGGTAATATCATTAACTTTGTTGAGCGTAAATGATTATATGCGCAGATCAAACAGTAACGGTAAATTCTGAATTTTCGTCAGCGGTATTTATCTGGCAGCGGAATTTTTTTTGCCGAATAATTTTCGAAGCCAGCCGGAAAAAAATCCGGACCGGGTAACTGCCGGCGCAGGCTGCAGATAACGGAAACTCTCACCGTATTTTTTTTTATAAAATTCCAGCTTTTCCTCGGGTGTAGCATCCGCCGGAGGTGATTTTTCGGTAATTGCCGGCCGCGTATGTTTTAAATTTTTATTTTCATGATATTTTTTACCAATAGGCTCCTGCCTTGTTCTGCTGCCTGGCTGCCGGGTATCCCTTGCTGTAAATATGCTTTCCCGGTTTCGTGTTTTTCCATGTACAGGCTTATGTCTTTTATCCCTGGTTCCCCGGCTGCTGTTATATTTTTTTTCATAAAGCGAAAAATCCTGACCGCTGCTGGCATCTGTCTTTGA
>DNNS01000531.1 GCA_003497555.1 Spirochaetia bacterium | reverse complement strand
AAACCTGATGCGAGGTGATCAGAATGATGGTATCGGTCTGCACGTGGATCAGCGAAATCAAATTAATAATCACCGAAACAAAACTTTGATCCAGCGAAGACCACGGCTCATCAAGCAGCAGAATCTCCGGTTCCCGGCAAATAGCCCGGGCCAGAGCGGTTTTCTGCCGCTGCCCGCCCGAGAGTTCGTGCGGGTATTTTTTAGTTAGGCGATCGAGCTCGAGCAGGCGGGTAATCATTGCGGTAAAATCCCGGTTTTTTGCGCCATAAGCAATATTTTTCTCTACCGTAAGATGCGGAAACAGAGCCGGATCCTGCAGCATATACCCGACATTACGTTTCTGCATAGGCAGATTGATCGTGCGGGCAGAATCAAAAAAGATCTGATCGCCGAGAGTAATGGTACCCAGGTCTGCGGCTATAATCCCTGAGATCATATTAAACAGCGTTGTCTTGCCGCTGCCGCTTTCACCTAGTATGCCTGTGCAGGATTTTTTAGGGATGTTCATGGCGTAGCTTACCGTGCTGAGCCCTGACTTAGTATGCATTTTTTTTTCAATATCAATGCAANNATGCAGATTCTTTCCTTGCTTGAATAAATAGCGGGCCGTAATCATGGCTGCCATGCTGATGCACAATAATAGCAGCGCTCCTTTATGCGCTGCCTGATAATTCATGGTTTCCACATTTTCGTAAATATCAATAGACAGGGTCCTGGTTTGTCCGGGAATGTTCCCGCCGGTCATTAAAATGATCCCGAAGGCGCCGATGGTATGTACAAATGTCATGATACTGCCGGTTATAATTGATGGAATCAGCAGGGGCAGCTGTATCCGCAGAAAGGTTTCGGTTTTGGATTTTCCCAGAGAATAAGATACCGTGAGCAGGGATCGGCTGATATTGTCAAACCCGGTTTTCAGATGGCTGGTCATCAGCGGCAGCGAGAATAGAATGGAAGAAAACAAGATACCGGAAAACGAAAACGCCGGGCGAATATGAAGAACATCACGAAACAGCGGGGATGAATAGAAAAGCAGCAGATAAAATCCCAGCACGGTCGGCGGCAGTATCATGGGCAGCAGAAACACGGTTTCGATCAGGCTGATTATTTTACTGCGGCTATATGAAAAAATATAAGCAGCGGGCAGGGCGATGAAAAAAAGCGCGAGTACGGTACCTGCGGATAATAACAGAGATAAAGAAAGGGTGTTGCTCATACGAGGTATCCATGTTTTTTCAGGATTTTTTTACATTCTTCAGTTTTGAAAAACGCGAATAGCTGGAGAGCATGTTTTGTCGGTTTTATTACTAAAATGCCCTGCTTGAGCGGCAAATAAAACTCCCGGGGTACTGTTAAAAGGAAATAATGTGGAGCACTTTTTTCTGATTCTGCGGACATCAGAGAAGCTGCGGCGAATGCCGCATCTGCGCCGGCTGTAAAATACTGCTGTATCTGCAGGATATTTTCCGCATAGACAAATTTTCCGCAGACGGCATTATAGAGTCCGGCATTCGACAACGCGGATACTGCCATAACACCGTACGGGGCGAGCGCCGGGTTCGCGATCGCTATTTTTTGGACACGGGAGTTTATTAAAAATTCCATAGAATTCTGTTTGCCGAAATTCTTATTGTACATGAGTACGAGCGTGCCAGAGGCATACGCGTATACTTCACTTTTACCTATATTCTGTTCAAGCAATTTTTTTGGATATTTCATATCGGCTGAGATAAAAATTTCAAATGGCGCACCATGCGAGATTTGCGCGAAAAATTTGCCGCTGGATGCGTAGCTTGCTTCTACCCGGCAGTCAGGATTTCTTTCAGTGAACGCCTTGATTATCTCGGTCATGGCATTTCTCATGTTTCCGGCGCATGCCGTGTACAGGATAGAATCCGATATTTCACCGCGGAGGAAAACTGGCATGAACAGAAAAATCAGCAGTGAAATCATACGCATAGGGCGCCTCCGGATTTAATTTTGCAGAAGTTTAGAAAAATACTATTTGAGCGCGTATTCTTCACATTCTTTGCCGGACTCAAGAGCATCCAGGATCGCGTCGATTGCGTCTGGGCCGGTGATGTTGCCATACCAATGCGCTTCCGGGTAAACGACCAGCGCCGGCCCCCGATCACACACTTTAAGGCAGCCCGCGCTGGTGACCTGGGCATCAATTCCCCGATCAGCAAGATCGGTTTCCAGGTACGGTAAAAGAGAGGGCGATTCTTTTTTATGGCATACGCCTTGCGGTTCACCGCTTGCTCGAAAACTGCAGCAGACAAAAAAGTGATGGCTGGGTTTTTTCATAATAGTTCTCCTGATAATTTTATGCGCAGCTCATACCGGTTCCCCGGCATGTTGCTCCGCATTCAGTTACGGTTTTTTTCTTGTAAATATTGATTGGTTCCCGGCGGAATATTTTTTCGGCTATTTCTGCCGCGAGACCTTCCACTTCAATAACGGAAATCCCGCGCCCGGAAAGTACTAAAGACGGGCTTTTGCCTGCGCCGTTTACGAGCAGTACGGAGCAATCTGTCAGCAGATCCGCGAGCTGCTCCCAGCGGTTCACCCCGCTGCCGCGGGCAGGCGTTCGGCGGGTTTCCCGTATCAGGGTTCCA
>DNNS01000673.1 GCA_003497555.1 Spirochaetia bacterium | reverse complement strand
ATGCATTTATAAAAAATATAGAACAATCGCGGAAGATCTCGAACGGCGGATTGCCGGCTGCGCGTTTGTCATAAAGAGCAGCAATTCCGCCATCTCTATACCGATGCTCGATATTCAAGACCTTATCTTGTGATTTCAAAGATTTTCGTAATAGCAAATTGAGTTTTCCCTTTTCCGGGTTTTTTTCAAGAATCTGAAAAAAAAAACTATCAACAAGCATTTTTCTGCATCAGGCAAGTAGCGGCCTATTTTCTTTCATTCAAAAGATCATTAACCTCTTTGGCCGCAGCAGCGCAGGCCTGTGTAAAAGTTATGCTTCCGGCTATAGCCAGTTCAATATGCTTGCCTATGGAATGAAAAATTTCCGAGGTTAACCGGTCCGGCCAGATGATGGAATCAGGAAGAGCCTCAATAAAAATGTTCTTGTTTTGCCTGCTTGTATGTCTGTTCAGAAAATCATCAGAATACATCGCTGATTTTATTACAGGCATATCTGCTGCAATAGGCAGCGCCTTCTGTGAAATATCCGAAAGCATATGTTTAATAAACTTAACGCCATTCTCATTGTTCCTGCCCTTTTTAATAACAGCCGCAAGTATCATATTGTTAAGCGTTTTTCTCAGTTTGCCGATTTTCAGCATGGGCGCGATTCCCCATGAAAGGTCAGGGCTGTTATTGAATTCAGCAATTTCGTTATGCCCCGCAAACAGCACGCCTATTTTTTTGGTCATAAACATTTCCGCTGAAGTCTGTCCTGATGTTTCAACATTGCCTGAGCCGGGCACAGGTACAATTTTTTCTTTAAGATAAAGAGAATAATATTTATCGAATATTTTTGCTGTTTCAGGCCTGTCAATTAATGATTTTTGTTCTACGGGATCTATAAGGGGATAACCGGCCTGCTCTGGAAGAATAAGCATGGCCATCCATGTTTTCATAAGTATGGTGCCGTACTGGTCAATGACCCCGTCATTATTATCATCCTTCAGCATTTTCCGGCCCGCTTGCGTATAGTTTTCCCATTCCCAACCCGGACCGGGGTAAGACAGCCCTTCCCTGTCAAATAATTCCCTGTTATAGATCGTTACAGTAATATTCTGCCATATAGGCAGCGCAAACACGGATTTATTTAAGGATCCAGCCTGAATCAGTTTTTGGGGATAAATCTCTTTTATTTTTTCCTGAAAAGCGGGGTCATTATTTATAAATGGATTCAGATCAAGGAATATTTCCTGCCTGAGCCAGTTTTTAATTTCTGTACCGGTCAAAAAGCACAGGTCAGGAGCGTTGCCTGATGCTATGCTTGTTAAAAGGCGCTCTGACCGGGCATTCCAGGGCACACTTGAAATGATCACATTAATATCCGGGTATTTTTTTTTGAACGAGGAAAGAATCCGGATCTGCGCAGGATTTTTTTGAAGGTTACCGGGCATAAGAATATTTAATTCGTTTTTATAGGCATGTTTATTTCCTGCACAGGAAAACACAATGCATAAAGCTGCTGCTATTGAAAGCAGTTTTCCAGGCATTAACAACGAACGAATAGTTTTTTTCAGTTTTTTTTTCATTAAATTCTCCTCATTTTTTATNNTACAATAGATCCGCCGTAAATATCAGCAGACCATATATTATTACATGGCAGATCATAATTTATCCATGAAAAAGTTTTTCCTCCGTCACGGGAGAGCAGAGGGCCCTGCGCGAAAAAACGGTCGGATAAAACCCAGTTTATATTTGCATATGCCAGAACATCATTACCATCGCTTATTACCGGCCAGAAGCTTAGCTGGTTTGCGGATATTTCATATTCTGTGTCCCCCATTGTCATTTTTACCATACTTTCATCGAATTTTTTTCCATAGGGGAGAGTAAAGAGCCTTGCAGGTTGATCCGCTGATTTTTGCGTACCTATCACAAGATCGCCGTTTGGCAGCACACAGAAGCTTTTAACCGAATTCTGGCCGATATCATTTACTTCCCATGTTTTACCGCGGTCTTTACTCAGATAAAATGCGGCAGGTGCTTTGTCCTGGTTAAGTGATTTTTTCGTAAGCTCGGAGTCCGCGGGAACCGCACCGATATATAAAATATTATGGACCTTGTCAAAAGCCATATCATTGAAAAATATATTATTTTTTTTGCTAAAATCCCTGAACAGATCACTTTTACATTGCACAAAGGAACTGCCGCCGTTATCCGTATAATAAAGCGCATCAGTAAAAAGAATCCAGTGCAGATCGGAATTTTCGGGATCAAAAAGCACTTTTACAAACTGGCTTCCTGCAGGATATACATCTCCTTTTCCGATATTAACCGTAATATCCTTCCAATCCACCCCTTTATTGAAGCTTTGAAAAATTTTTTTTGTGCCCCAGAATGAACCTGCCTCGTAAGCGTTTTTTTCCATACCCAGCGCGTTTATGTAAACATATTTTTCATCCTTGGCCGCAAAAAGCTTTTCAATTTTCCACCACCAGGTATGCGGCCCCCAAGGTGCCGTTTGCAGGGGTATGGTGTCTTCTTTTTTCTTGTCAGTAATAAATTTCCATAGACTATGCTCATTACCATGCGATCTGAAAACCCTGTGGTCCTGGGCAGACCAGTAGATGTTTTTATTACAGATCGCAAGGCCGTTAATATTTGCCGGGGAACCCGTGCCTGTGGATGAATAAAATCCTTTTTCGT
>DNNS01000243.1 GCA_003497555.1 Spirochaetia bacterium | reverse complement strand
CAAAGTCAATTGCAGTATTACGTATTTTAATACGCGGAGTAATTCCGGCCAGACAACCGATTCCGAATTTATTAAGTGACGGGCTGTTGATCAGACTGGCCTCAACTCCAAGACGTATGGAGAAATGAGCACCTATCCATTGTTCCAGCGCCGGCATGAGCTTTCCAAGATACTGACTGCGTCCTAAGTAATATTCATTAATCTGCTTGGCTACAACATAAGTGCGTTTTTCATTAAGCGCAAAGGTCAGGGTATTTTCCAGAAAAATTGGTACACGGTAAGTATTAAAATTTTGTTCGTTTTTAACATATTGCCAGGCATTATCATGGTTATATGCAGCAAGAATATCGAATAAAACTGTTTCGGAGATATTTTTGAATAATAAACCAAGTTCCGCCCCCAAAGCCCATTTAATATCATAGTCATAATCTTTTTCCCACCCCTGTTTACCGATATCAGCTCCGCGTAAAACGTAATTATGAGGAGTCTGGGCGCCCCAACCCCAGCTAATCCTGCCCAATTCTTTTTTTAATACAGAAACCCCCAGCCCCAAGCCGGCTTTACCTCCAAGTTTAAAACCTGTAGTCAGCATAAAACGGTGATATAAACCGCAATAATTGGCTAATGTCCACATGTCTCCACTTGAGCTGCTGCGTACTCCGGAAGTTGCCATGTCCATATGCTGGAACATGTTGTATTCAAAACCCAGACCAAACCCGGGAGCAACAGGCAGGGAATAACCTGCAACTATTTCATGTCCCTGTTCATAAGCACCATAACCATCTTTGTTATAACCGGTAGATTTTCGCACCCAATCAGCCCGTTTCATATTATCGCTGGTGAGCATTTTATCAAAACTAAGCAATGAAAAAGATCCGTAAAGACGATCTTGCCTGGAGACTCCCAGGTACGCAGGGTTTACCATGGAAATATACCTTTCGGGTACAACCTTGAATTTGGAAGTTGCTCCGGAAAGTTTATTGAGAAACTCTCTGATCACAGCGTTTTCCGGATCCATGTTTTTGGCATCATTAAGTTCTTTTTTAGCCCTGCTTATGTCTTTTTTATCGTAAGCGTCAACACCCTTGGACAAACTAATCATAGCCGCAGCATTTTTGGTTTTACGTGATTTTAAATTTGCCTCGATCGTTTTATCAACCGGTAAACCGAATCTGGTAAGAATCGATTTGGCAAAAAAAGCGCTTATATAAGGATATTGCTTTCCAGTTTCTGAAAGCTGTTCGCGCCAGACAATTTCACCGCTTTCAACCCTGGTCATACGCAGGCTGATTACCAGAGAACCGGCCATATCCACGATATCGCCGAAAATAATATAGTCACAGGCTAAAATTTTTCCGGCTTCAAGCTGATTTTTTTCATCTGCCAGACCGGTTAGACTGAATTCGATTTCTTTCAGCATTTCAGTACGCTTCTCGCGTTCAACAAGCTGCAATTTAGGAGCTTTTTTAACCTCATAAGCTATCATTTCGGAAAAGCCTTTGCCTAAATACTTATACTGCGGATTGTCGGAATTAACTTTAAAGTCAATAAGGGCTACGCGCGTGGCGAATACCTGTAATAAAGAAATACCAAATACTACAAAAATAAATTTTTTCATACTATATCCCTCTATGTTTAATTGAACACCAGAATATCATTTCTTTGATGAAAAAGCAAATTTCTCTTTCAGATCATAACTGAAAAGTTACCGATACAATCAATTGGATTCTGCAGTCAAACCGCCCGGAATTTTTGTATCTTTTTCATCAAACTCAGTCATGGTATTTTGCGCCATGAGCAGAGCTTTAAAATTCCATCCTTATACCTGGATAGAAATTGTGACTAAGATGCCGATGATAATAGATCGTTTCGACAATAAGTGAGTAATAGCGAGAGAATGTATGGCAAAGTACTGATGATTATTGCACCTGAACGATTCAGAGATGAAGAATTGTTCGTTACAAAAGAAGTACTTGAAGAGGCTTGACATGAGACATTTATTGCTAATACAAGCAGTAAAACAATGCGTTTATACAATATCAGAGTATCCGGTCTACCGGGTTTTACTGGAAAGATACTGAAATCTTGAACAAAAAGAAATATTAAAATTTCATCTGAACAGCACAATCATCTTTCTGGTAGTAGTTCTCTGCCCGGTAAGCGGATTTTTAAATGTGAGCAGCAGCAAATACGGCCCGGAACGCAGATTTTTTACCGATATCTTTTTTTCAATAACTGTTTCAGCAGATACGTCATCCCATTCCATTTCCCATATCTTGCGTCCGTCTGCTGTGCAAATCCGCGCTGTACCGCCGGTATCAGGTTGCGGTAAAAAACCCAAAATTAAATAATCATTTTGGATACGATAGAGCGAACCGCCTTTAGCATCGCGTATGCCGATTCGGTTTTCAAGAATATAGCGGTAATCATCTTTGGCAGCGGTAAAAATATATTCCTGTTTTATTCCTGAATTTCCTCCGGTAATTGATAACTTGCCGCTGGTACCGGTTTCAATTATTTTTCCCGTTCCGTTTTCAGTTAAAGTGCAGAATAATCCGCAATCAAAAACCCGGCCGGTATTCCAGGATAACTCGCCGTTAACAAAAGGCTCCTTGTTTTCCAGACTGATTTTCCAGGATTTTATACTTGTTACCGGAGCTTTAATACTATAGGAAAGAATATTATCAATGCAGAGCCGTGGTAAATTAGCGGGGCCGGACGGTATTTTTCTTGAATCGTTTATATCGATCTCATCAAGAGCGGAATTATCTGTTCCTAAAACATTCAGAGAATCTTTTTTTGCTCCCGCTGAAAAGTTAAATTGCACCTGCCATTCTCCTGAGCCGGTATCTTGCGCATTAATTTCCGGAGCAAAAATACGTTTTGTCCTGAAATTATTGGTCTGATCATTGCCTTTGATGTATAGGTATCTTTCTGCTTGGGACCAAACCCAGTATCCTTTCCAGGGTTCAAGCGTATCGGTAATATAATAGGTTTCCTGCGCGCTGTCATATCCCCAGATTCGTTTATCAACAATTCCCTTGTTAGCGCCGGCTTCCCAGGTTTCAGAATTTTTTCCGTCAGCCTCCGCGGCAATATTCAGATATTTGCAGGAAAAGGTATAAGGAGAGCTTACCAGATTCCAGCCGGGAAAAAGTTTGATACCGATAGATGTAAATTGCCCGGCGGCAGTTCCGCTGACCGAGCGAGTTCCGTCGCTGATCGGGTTAAGCCAAAAGCCTTTTCCGGCAGAAAGTACTCCGGTTGATGTATAATTCTGATTTTGCGCGTCCCAGATATAAGCGTAGCTGCCGGTAACTTCCGGGAAAAGCGAAGCAAGATCACTTGTAAACGGAGATAACGATACCCCGGAGAGATTCCAGGTGCCGGCTTTTGATATTAGTGATGTTGTGCTGTTAAAAATATTCGTATTGGAAACTAAAGAAGTGATAACATAAGTGAAAGAGCCGATAGAACTTGAAGCAAAGACATTTGAAGAAAAACAGAAAATTGTAATACTGGCAGTTACTGGTATGGATACACTCGGCGGGGTAATCGGAATAAAAGGCCCGCCGGCGCTTACGGTTGAATAATAACCCCAGTTTTCGCTAATAGATAGAGTTAAAGTAAATGCACTGTCGGTAGTACAGGAGGCGGGGAGAGCAGTAATTCGTGGTATCCCAATATCATTACCATAAGCTGCCGCCGCGTCATGATTGGTATGATTTGCAGTATTAATAATATCCAGACCGGGAAGCGGAGTAATAGCGCCCGTAGAATTTTTATAAAGAAAACCGAGCCGTCCAGGCAGAAATGTATTACCAATCAGGGAGTGATTACTGACAGCAACACTTTCGAGTATTCCGAAAGTATTGGTTGAGCCGTTGGTGCCGCCCATGGTATTACTGATAATCCGGCAGTTGGTAAGTGCTGTGGATACAAAATGAACTGCACAGTCATAAGCAGGGCTGGCAGTAATATTATTAATTATAGTGCAGTCCTGAATTATCACTTCTTTTCCTCCCCGGATGGAAATACCGCTGGATCCGGAAGTTGTTGTGTTGTTGTCGGCAATTAAGGCATTGGAGATAACAGCGCTGTAGGTATTTCCGCTGTCATAAAAGTAAATTCCTCCGTATAAAGGAGAAGTATTGTTGCTTACCGTGCCGGTAAAAATATTGCCGATGCCGCTGAAATAAATCCCGCCGCCTTCATCAACTGCATAATTACTGAAAATAACTGCATTAATAAAATTGGAATTTCCACCGCAATAAATTCCGCCGCCGAAACCATCAGTGCATGTATTGGAACAAAATATCCCGCTGATCTGGTTAAGATTACCGGCAATACGGCAGCCGATACCGTTGGGATTTGTTCCATCAGAATGATTTTGGGAAACAAGGATATTTTTAATTGTATTGCTGAGCGTGGAATTATAAATATCTATTCCCGCGCCGGACCCACCTGTATTTCCTGTGACCTGGCAATCTTCAATAGTATTGGAATTGGCGCTGATATCAATACCGGCACCTTGATAACTGGTACTGGTCAGAACATTGTAAAGAGATTTACAGTTTTTTAAAAAATTAAAAGGCTGTCCTATATAAAAACCGCAACCGTTGGCAGTATAATTTTGGCGGTTTGCTATGGAAATAACATCAAAAAGACGGTTACTGCTGGAGGAAATGTAAATACCAAAACCAAGATTATTGGAAACAATACAGTTAGTAATCAGACAGGATTGGCCTTGAATCATTATTCCGCCGTCGCCGCTGGCTGCTGTTCCGGAATTGGTGCGGCCGAGGATAGTGAGTTTTTCCAGAGTGCAGTTTGGATTGGAGATTTGTATAATTCGCTTATAAAGTCCTTCCCCGTCAATGATGGTTTCACCGTTTTGCGAACTGAAAGCAAGATCAAAACCGCCTTTTAGGGTCAAGCCGTTTTTATTGATAGTTACACCATAGCTTGAATTGGTTAAACCTTCATTGGTTTTATATAAGCCCTCGCTGATATAAATTACATCATTATCGGATGCAGCGGTAATTGCGCTGTCGATAGTACGTTTGGCATTTGCTGCCGAGCTACCGTCAAGATTGTCGGCGCCATTGGTTTTTACATAGAAAATAGTGCAAAAACAATGAGCAAAAATTAAAAAAAACATTGGGTATTTTTTCATACGACATTTCCTATATATTCATTATAATTGATAAAAGATAAAAATACCAGAATATATGGCTTAATTTTAAAAAAAAACGAAAAAACCGCCCAAGGAAGTATTGTTCCCGTTGGAGCTTCCCAATCATATAAAAAAGCACAAATATAAATTCGCCTGGAAGAACAAGTAAATTGGAAATATCTATGTTCTGTATTGTTTAATGAAAATTAAACAATACAGATTTTATCTGTGTATATAACCATGATGAAAATAATTTTCCGCGTGAAAAATCAGTCATTTTTGCCGATATTATAGATATATTTCGGAAAAACCAATAAATGGGAATTTATGGAAAACCAGTCTTCAGAAACAATTAAAAAATTTGCATCTTTCACTACTCTGTCGGGAGAACAAACCCAGCTGATTTATAACAAAAGATATAAAAAAGGAGCTGTTTTATTCAAGCAGGGAGAAAATTCCCGTGATTTATATATTCTTAACAGCGGAGTACTGGAAGTACTGGTTGACGGATCCCCGGTTGCGCAGATTGATCAACGAGGCGTTTTTTTCGGTGAAATGGCGTCTATCCTGCATGAAGCACGCAATGCCACTGTACGGGTCAAAGTTGAATGTAATTGTCTGGTAATTCCGGCCGGGTTTGTAAATAAAGTACTTTTTACCAAACCGGAAATAGGCCTGAGTCTGATTAAACTGTTAGCCAGAAGACTGAAGGAAACTACCCGCAATCTTACCATGATGCAGAAAATGTATTTTTCCCTGAAACAGGAATTTTTAAAGAAGCAGGATGCTGCCGAAACCGGCGCAGGGAAAAGCCCCTATGACATTATGATCGAGCTTGATCTTATAACCAA
>DNNS01000035.1 GCA_003497555.1 Spirochaetia bacterium | reverse complement strand
TCGGTCTCCAAAACCGAATGTTGCAGGTTCGAATCCTGCTTGGCCCGATTATAAAGGCATAGTGAGATTATTAAATGAATAAATTTTTTACTTTTGTCGGAGAATGAAAAAGAGAATTAACAGAAAAAACCACCTGGCCGTCGAAAGATTATGTTCTTAACACTACAATTGTTGTAATCGTTTCTACTATAGTAGTATCCAGCGCTCTGGGTTTTATGGATTATCTTCTTGCCAGGCTTAATAAATTTCTCCTGATGGATAACGTTGCTTTGCTTCAGCGCTATATTACTCCTTTGCGCTTTATAATTTTTATTGCCATAGTGATCATAGCGGCTTTGCTTTATAATAAAATTAAAAAGAATATAATCTAGCGGAATAATTATGGATCTAAAATGGTATATCGTTCACACTAAATCCGGATGTGAATTCAAGGCCAAAGAGTATATTGAAAAAAAAATTGCAGAAAAAGGCATTACAGAAATAACAGAGGTAATGGTTCCCACCTATTCCGAAGATGTTTACCGTAACGGCAAGCCGCGCAAAGTGGTAAGAAAATCTTTTCCCGGTTATATACTTGTCAAAATGGTTGTCAACAAGTCAACCATGCTGGAAATTCAAAATACTCCTACCATTTCAAGTTTTGTTGCGCATGGCAAAGAGCAGCCGCGCCCGCTTACTCATCATGAGTTCCAGGCAATAGTAAAAACCGATTCCAAAGACAGCGGAAATGCTGCTCCGCTGGTAAATATCGATTTTGATATCGGTGAAAAAGTATTGATCATAGACGGGCCTTTTAATAATTTCCAGGGCACAATCAAGGGGATTTTCCCCGACAAAAAGAAAGTATCTGTCAATGTTGAAATATTCGGCCGCACTACGCCTGTCGAAATAGATTATTTCAAGGTAAAAAAAAGCTGATCGCTTCGAGGTATTAAATGGCTAAAAAAGCTCTCACTCAGGTAAAAATACAAATACCGGCAGGCAAGGCTAATCCGGCTCCGCCGGTTGGAACCGCGCTTGGGCCCCAGGGCATCAATATTATGGATTTCTGCAAGCAGTTTAATGAGGCAACAAAATCTCAGGCAGGCATGATCATACCGGTTGTGGTCACCATTTATGAAGATAAAACATTCAGTTTTATTACTAAAACTCCGCCGGCTTCAGTTTTAATCAAAAAGGCCCTGAATCTGGAATCGGGTTCTGCCATGCCCAATAAAAACAAGGTTGGTAAAATTTCGGCAAAGCAGCTGGAAGAAATAGCAGCTTTAAAAATGCCGGATCTTAATGCCAACGATATGCCGGCTGCAAAAAAAATTATTGCCGGTACAGCCCGCAGTATGGGTGTTGAATGCGATTGATCCGCATTTTAAAATAGAGGTTATTATGAAACACAGTAAACGCTACAACTTGGCAGCAGAAACCATAGAAAAAGGCAAACCGCTTCCGGTTGACACTGCAGTACAGGTTATAAAAAGTAAAGCCACATGTAAATTTAATGAGTCCCTTGATGTTTCTATCAACCTTAATTTACAGCAAAAACATTCCATAAGAGATACAGTTTCCTTTCCCCATAGTTTCGGCAAATCTTCCAGGGTAGTAGTTTTCGCCGCAGGCGATAAAATCCAGGAAGCAAAGGATGCAGGTGCTGATTTTGCCGGTTCTGATGAATTAATTCAAAAAATAACAGACGGCTGGCTTGATTTTGATATTGCTGTTGCCACACCTGATATGATGAAATCTATCAGTAAAATCGCCAAAATACTGGGTACACGCGGTTTAATGCCTAATCCCAAAGCTAAAACCGTAACAGAAGACATAAAGAATGCCGTAAAAGAGATTAAAAAAGGAAGAAAAGAAGTACGGGCCGATAAAGCCGGAATTATCAATATGAGTATTGCCAAGGCAGATATGAATGAAAAAGAAATTTCAGAAAATCTGCGCTTTCTTCTTGATGCAGTAAAGAGAAAAAGGCCTTCGGATTTAAAGGGCGATTATATTAAATCGGTTACTCTTACTTCCACCATGGGGCCGGGCGTCAGGATAGATTTTAAAAGTGAATAAATATTAAAATCCAAGGATAAGCCATGTCTGTAATAAAACAAAAAAAGATACAATATATCGAAAATTTATCCGGGCGTATTAAAAACGCTAATCTGATTTTTTGCGATTATTCGGGAATCTCCGTTGCCAATGTTACTAAATTAAAAAAAAATCTCATGACCCACAATGCTGTTTTTAAGGTTATTAAAAACCGTCTTTTTAAACGTTATGCCGATTCGGCTCAGATTGATATCAGGGAGTTTTCCGTGCTGAAAGGGCCTACAGCCATTGCGGTAACTTCAGATAATTTTTCAGAATCAGCCAAGATAATATCCGGAGCCGAAGATAACTCTCTGGTAAAAATCAAAGGCGCTATTTTTGAAAACCGGTTTCTTTCTCCGGCAGATGTTAAAAAAATAGCGAAAATTCCTTCCAAGGCTCATTTATTAGCTGAACTAGTCGGCGCACTCGGATCTCCCATGTCCGGGCTGGTTCATGCCCTGCGTTCTGTCCTGTCCGGGTTTGTATATACGCTGGAAGCTGTTGAAGATAAAAAAAAATAATATATAAAAAAATTCAGGAGAAATAAAATGTCTGCCAAAACAGAAGAACTGATGAAAACTATTGAAGTCATGTCGGTTATTGAACTGCATGAGCTCGTTGAAGCCTTAAAGGAAAAATTCAACGTAACGGCCGCTGTTCCGGTAGCCGCAGTACAGGCGGGCGGGGGCGCTGCTGCACCGGCTGCCGAAGAAAAATCTTCCTTTACTGTTTTCCTTGTTACTGCCGGAGAAAAAAAAATACCGGTAATCAAGGCGGTAAGAGAAATTACCGGGTTGGGTCTGAAAGAAGCCAAAGATCTGGTTGATGCCGGAAATAAAGCCGTTAAAGAAAATGTTAAAAAAGAAGAAGCCCAGGAATTTAAAAAGAAACTTGAAGAAGCCGGCGCACAAATAGAACTTAAATAGTGCAAAAAAACCGTTTAAAGGCGGAATTACCCGTTAATTCCGCTTTTTTTTCCAATTCATACTGGCAATAAAAGAAAATTTTGCGCAAAAAAAATCTATTTTTTTATAAAAATACTCGTTTTAAAAATACCGCAAAGTTGTTTTTTTTGAAGTTTTTATTATCGCTGCCTGTTGGCAGTCAATCCCAATTAATCCGCCCAATGGCAGTCCCGGGCTGCGGCCGGGAATAAAAAAAATATTAACAGAGGCAAGCAATGACTGTTTCCAAAGAGATTTTAAAGCAGTATAAAAAAATCAATAACCGGATAACATTCGGAAAAATCGATGAACTGCTGCCGATTCCCGATTTGGATGTTGTACAGCACGATTCTTTCCGCGAATTTCTGCAGGAAGATATTACCCCGGATAAACGCAGCGATGTAGGGATTGAATATCTTTTCCGCTCAACCTTTCCATTCCGATCTGAAGACGGGAAAANNCTCTTGACTATGGGGGGTATGAGCTTGGCGAATTAAAATTTTCCGAGGAAGAAGCGATTTCCCGTGATCGCAGTTATGTAAAACCGCTGCGTGCAACTATTCGGCTGATGCATAACGAAACCGGCGAAATAAAAGAACAGAATATTTTTTTCGGCGATATTCCCTATATGACTTCCAGGGGGACTTTTGTAATTAACGGCGCAGAACGGGTTGTTGTCTCTCAGATTCACCGTTCGCCGGGCGTTGTTTTTGATTATAACGAACGGGCAGCCATGTTTCATTCCCGTTTAATTCCCAACCGCGGGCCCTGGCTCGAATTTGAAATAATAAAANNGTCCGCATTGACCGCAAGGCCCGCATTAATATCGCGACTTTTTTGCGGGCCCTGCCGGTGGCGCCGCATGAAATCATCAGTCAGTATCTTGACAGAATGCTTAAAAAAGTGCAAGACGGCAGTAAACAGCATAATGAACATATTAAAACCGAAATTGATAAAATAAAAGAATCTCTGCTTGCTGATCTGCTGGAAATTAAAAATACCTTAACCAACTGTTCCGATAAAATGAATAAAATTCTTAACGACACCGGGCTGGAAAATTTCAAAAATTTGTCGGCGTCGTTAAAAAACGAACTTCCAAAACTGGTCAGACAGGTTTCGGTTCCGGAAAATGCCCGTGAATCCAAAATCGTTTTTGAAGAAGTTATTAAAGAAATAAAAAATTCTATCCGGCTGGCCGGCAGTCTTCCGGATCATTATTTTACCGCAGTGCTTGTTGAAAAAGCCGAAAAAATATCCAGCCGCTTTGAAGAGCTGAAAGCGCAGTATTTAGAATCTAAAAATCATGAAGCTTTCAATAAAGCTTTTCAGAAAATGATGCAGGATTTTGCCGAACTGAAAGATTTATACAATCAAAAAATGTCGCTTTTGGTATACTATTCCGATGCCCGTTCCAAAAAACTGCTTACTGAAGTTTCCAATAAATTCAACAACGAACATTTTTCCAAATTTGATGCCATGGCCTTTCAGGATAATGACAAAGATCCGACTTCCAGACTGGACAGGCTTACCAGGGAAATTTCCATAATAACCGAGAATACCCGNNACTGAGTTTATCGTCCTTGATAAATTTGACGACACTGAATTTAAGGCGGTTATCGGACGGCGTTCGGCAACTGATATTTATTCGCCGGAACTGGAACCGATTTGTTCTGCCGGAGAGCTAATCGGGATTAAACACTGCAACGAGCTGCGCAAATTCGAAATAAAAAAAATTGAAGTGCTTAATACGGCTGAATGGAAAGATAATGACTGTATCCTTAACTCGGTTGAGCTTGATGAAAAAAAAATCCTTACTTGCGGCGAGGCTGCAAGTTATCTTTACGCCAATATCCGCAGCAATGAAGCGGTCAATGAAGAAATGGCAAAAAAAGAGATTTTCAATCTCTTTTTTTCTCCGACAGTTTATAACCTCGGCAAGGTGGGCCGGTATAAAATCAATAAAAAATTCAATTACGACGAGGCCGATGGCGTACTTACGCTTACCCTGCGCGATATTCTAAGCACGGTAAAATATCTAATCAGGGTTAAAATCGATGAAGAGCCGGCCGATGATATTGATCATCTGGGCAACCGGCGTATACGCAGCGTGGGTGAGCAGCTCACCAATGCCTTGAAAGTCGGGTTTGCGCGCATGGAGCGTCTGGTAAAGGAAAGAATATCCATTACAGATCACGAAACCCTTACTCCGCAAAATCTGATTTCCATCAAACCGATTACTGCTGTAATAAAAGAATTTTTTGGTACATCTCAACTATCCCAGTTTATGGATCAGACTAATCCTCTTTCAGCTATTACTCACAAGCGCCGTCTTAACGCGCTGGGGCCGGGCGGTTTGACCCGGGAGCGCGCAGGCTTTGAAGTCCGCGACATCCACTATACGCATTACGGGCGTATGTGCCCGATTGAAACTCCGGAAGGGCCCAATATCGGATTAATTGTTTCGCTTACTACCTATTCGCGCATTAATGAATACGGTTTTATCGAAACTCCCTATCGCCGGGTTCTAAACGGCAAGGTTACCGGAAAGATCGATTATCTTTCCGCAATCGAGGAAGATCGTTTTCATGTCACACCCGCCAACACACCGGTAAATAAAGACGGAACTTTCTGCGATAAACTTATACCTACCCGTTTTCGCGGAAGTTATCCGCTTAAAAATCCGGCTGAGGTCGATTACATGGATGTATCACCCAAGCAATTGATTTCAATTTCCAGCGCGCTTATTCCTTTTCTTGAACACGATGACGCCAACCGCGCATTAATGGGCTCCAACATGCAGAGACAGGGCGTTCCGCTGATGATTCCTGAAGCTCCTATTGTCGGAACCGGCATGGAATGGAAAGCAGCTGTTGATTCCGGTTTTGTTCAGCGGGCCCTGCGCGACGGCAGTGTAGAAACAGCCGATAATTCTTCCATTACAATTATTCCTTCTGACAAGCCAAGAAGCCGGGATATTTATACTCTCAAAAAAAATCATCGAACCAATCAGGACACCTGTTTCAATCAGAAACCTACGGTAATTGTCGGACAAAAAGTTAAAGCCGGCGATGTACTTTCTTCCGGTCCGGCAATTGATAACGGCGAACTGGCCATGGGAAAAAACGTACTGACCGCCTTTATGACCTGGGAAGGTTATAACTATGAAGATGCTATCCTTGTTTCCGATCGGCTGGTAAAAGATGATGTTTTTACCTCGATTCATATTGAAGAATTTGAAATTGAAGCCAGGGAAACCAAACTGGGCCGTGAATATTTTACCAGAGACATACCGAATATTTCCGAAGAAGATTATAAAGAACTTGACAATGAAGGTATTATACAAATCGGAACCAGGGTAAAAGCCGGTTCCATACTGGCCGGTAAAGTTACGCCCAAAGGCAATATTGAAGTAACTCCTGAGTATAAACTGCTGCATTCCATTTTCGGGGAAAAAGCCAAAGAAGTAAAAGATACTTCATTACGCATGCCCAACGGAGATTATGGCATTGTGGTTGATGTTAAACGCTATTCCAGGGAAAGCGGCGATGATTTAAAACCGGGAGTAGAAGAAAAAATTAAAGTATTAATCGCCAAAAAGCGTAAAATTCAGGAAGGTGATAAATTCGCCGGGCGGCATGGAAACAAGGGTGTAATAGCCCGTGTACTGCCGGTAGAAGATATGCCTTTTCTTCCTGACGGGACTCCGATTGATCTTATTTTAAATCCGCTTGGGGTTCCGTCGCGCATGAATATCGGACAGATTTTTGAGCTGCTGCTGGGGCAGATTGGCTATTCTTTCGGTGTAAAATTTGCTACACCGGTTTTTGATGGCGCCAAAGACCATGATATCAAATCTCTGCTGAAAGCTGCGGGTCTTAATGAAAATGGAAAATCCATTTTATATGACGGACGCAGCGGTGAGCAGTTTTTAAACGAAATTACCGTAGGACAAATGTATATTTTAAAACTGGCTCACCTGGCAGACGATAAAATTCACGCCCGTTCCACCGGGCCTTACAGTCTGGTGACGCAGCAGCCGCTCGGCGGGAAAGCCCAGTTCGGAGGTCAAAGAGGGGGCGAAATGGAAG
>DNNS01000227.1 GCA_003497555.1 Spirochaetia bacterium | reverse complement strand
GAGTCTTTTACAACAACCGGTGTATCTCTACAAATAACCAAGACAACGATTCTGCAGGTTTTTGGACAGGATATAGCCGGTAGGACAAGCGCTACTAATACCTTTATGTATACGGTTGATGATAGCCCGCCATTCATAACAGGCTACACGCCTACTAANNCTCTGTAGTTGTAATACGCTTCAGTGAGATCATGAGGTCTTTAAGCATTCATCAACTTACAATTTCTAATTCAAGAGAAACTGTAGCAGGATCCTGGGTGCAAAATCCGGCAGAGATTTTCCAATTTACTCCATTTTCAGAGCTGGGCGCAGCAGGCGAAAAAATATTTGTTAATATTAAGGCAGTACAGGATCTTGCTGGAAATGCATGCACTACAAGTAATTTTTCTTTCTTTTTATCATCGAATACCCCGCCATTTATTGCAATAACAAATATTACCAACTGGGGACTCATTGGCGCTGGCGGAAGTATCAATGGCATAGCTTCGGACATTGATGGCAATCTTGACCGAATTGAATTTAGCCTGAACAACTATGACTACAGTGCTGCAAACGGCCTTGCATCCTGGGATGTTAAAGCTTCTTCTATTCCCGAAGGTACAAATCTTTTATATGTCAGGGCGGTTGACTCCCTTGGCGATATTTGTTGTAAAACCATTTATGTTAATGCCGATAAAACAAAACCGCATCTATTCGTAAGAGGAGGCATTGGCACAAATGATGCATTTGATAAACCGACAAATATTTGTGTGGAAATGCGGGATATACATCCGGATGGTTTTACTTGGCGCATCGGCAACAGTGCCTACCGATACATTTCTAATACCGCTATTTTAAACCTATGTCTTGATAAATCCGGAGTATATACAATAGATATCATTGGAAGAGACGCAGCTCAAAATGAATCGCAACTCAGACTTGAATATTTTCTTGATATAAGCCTTGTGAACACAGATGGACTTTCGGAACGAGCAAAAAAATTTGTTAAAAAAATCAATGATATGGATATGGCTGATCGCATATCAGATATTAAAAATCGCAGTGGTGGTATAGCAGTGATTGAACATTTGGCCACAAAAAGTACAGGTACAGGTACTGCTGCCACTATAGTGACACGGAATGATGACTTTGTACTCGTTGTGTGCAGCCAGGAAAATGGAATTGCATCGCAGATCCCAAAAAGCATTGTCATATATGACCGGACAGGAAATATGTTAAGACGACTGGATCTATCATGCATGCGAGGCCCAATTGCATTATGGGACAAACGTGATGCTCGCGGCAATATGGTTCCTGACGGTTTATATTTCCTTATTGCCAATTACCCGACTGTAAGCGTTAGTATACCAATTATAATACTGGACCGAATTAAATGAAAATATGAAAAAAAAATATTTCCTGTTCCTTGTACTCTTAAACATACATGGATATTCCGTGTTTGAATCNNATAAGCGATGCTGGCCTGTTTAGTATGGCTGATGCTGTATCTGCTGCTCATATTGAAAACTCCTACTTTTATAATCCTGGAAATTTTAACAGAGACACTCGTGCCTATATGAATTTTACAGGATATTTTAACTCCGGTCAGATACAAAGCCTGTCAGAAGGAGGCGGCTGTTTCTCAGCTAAGTATTGTGTTAATCAATTTTTTGCCTGCGCTGCTGCAATTGATTATGATCTTTTTGAATATAACGGCTCATATCCTGATGCCAGGGGGTTACTATGGTCTGAGGTGCAAGCGCTTGTAGTGGCAAATCTTAATATATTTAATATTTTTGCTATCGGTCTGCAAGGTAAATATTATAGTTACTCCACAGATGCATCTATATATGGTAAAACCTATGATGCTGAGAACGGAGGAGATATGGGGGTCGGTGTTAAAGGTGCAATAAAATTACTAACAATTGGAGCCGGGGTTGATAATATTTTATCCATACGCAATCATCTGTCACGACGCCTTTTTGCAGGCATAGGATTTGATATACTGAACCGTGTTCAATATACTTTTGATTTTCTTGCTGACATGAGCAGGAAAAAATTTACTTTGAAAACAGGGTTGGAAATAACTCTTGCGCGAAATATGCTTTTTTTACACACAGGCATCCATGGAGCTGATCTTTTTCGGAATACATCAGTACATTACGGTATTACTTTAAAAGTGCTTCGTTTTTTTTTCAGTTATGGTGGAAATTATAATTTTAACATTCCAGGCAGCAACAGGCATTTTATTTCAGTCGCTATTTTTTTTAACTATTTTAGTAAAGTGAGTAACTGATAGGTTTATACGCCATACATCGTGTTTATTGTGAATAATCATTAAAATGTATATTATTGTCAAAATAGTGTATTGAGATTTTAATTATATTTAGATATACTATTTATTATGCAGTGTGTAAATTAATGAAAAAAAATCGGATTTTTCTCTGTTAATGTGAAATATATAATGAGAGCGTCAAAATTAAACAAAAATTTTTTCAAGGAGGCGTGCAATGATTAACGCAACAAATGTCATGATCGAAAATCAGAAATATAATAGCATCAAACCTGAGAAGAATTATAAAGGGCGGAAATTAAATTCCAAAACCGCTCAAAAACAGGTAAAAATCGGTATTGTTGGTGCTGCCGGCGATATTATAAACTTTGTGCATCTGCCAAATCTGAAGCGTAATCCCAAAGCTCATTTTAGTGCTTTTTGTGATCGCAATATTGAAAAGGTTAACGCCATTATCAAAGAAAAAAGCTATGAAGTTGATTATGTTACTGACAATTACGATCAGATGCTTGATGATTCAGAAATACAGCTTATAATCGCAGGATTACCTCATGAGATTCACCATGAAGTTATCAAAAAAGCTTCACAGGCAGGAAAGGATATTTTTATCGAAAAGCCAATGGGTTTATCTCCGAATGAGTGCCTTGACCTGCTTCCTATTATCAAAAAAAGCGGAATACGGGTTATGATTGGCCATAACCGTCGTTTTGCTCCCTCGTATATTGATGCAAAAAATATTTATCAAAACAGTATGCATACTAAGCCGGCTATACTAACCTATCGTGTGGCAGATCCGCTACCGCAATATTATGAATACGAAATTCCGGAAGGCGGCAGAATTTACGGTGAAGAATGCCATTTCTTTGATCTTCTGGCTTGGTTTCTTGAAGATGAACCAATAAAGATATATACTGAAGGTGATTTGCTTGATTTTCAAATAACAATAAAATTTAAAAGAGGGTCGCGGGCTGTATTGACCTCAAGCGCACAAGGGGGCATGGGCATCCCGAAAGAACTATTTGAATGCCACGCTGATTATCAAAGTATAATAGTAGAAGGCAATGTATGTCTGACCCATGCAGGCAATCACGGTGATTATCGAATAATTAACTATCCTCTTCATTTTGATCCATATCCTGATATCCCGAATACCAGCGAGGGATATCGATTACGAATGAAAAAATATGCCATAGATAATTTTCAGGGAAAATTTAAAACATTTTCCCAACCCTTCGGCAGCAAAGGTCATTACGAAGAGCTTGATGAATGTATGAATGCTATTTTAGAAAATCGACGGTTTGCTGCCGACGAGATTGACGGAGCCAGGGCGGTATTATGTTGCGATGCAGCAGTANNGGCACCCTGAAGAACTGGACTTTTCTGATTTCAGGTTAAAACAATATGACACCATTACATACAATAAACAGAAATGATATTGTTAACAGCCTTACCGGGATGAGCGATCAAATTCCCACGGCAATATTAATTCATTCGTCCTTATCAAGTATAGGTTTTGTTGACGGCGGAGCTGATACGGTGATAGATGGATTTCTTGACTATCTGGGCGCCAATGGAACATTAATCATGCCGACAATTTGCAGGCGTGATGGTGAAAAACGATTTGATTCCTGGCACATCAAGAACAGCCCTTCTGATGTGGGAATCATTACAGAAGTGTTTCGCTGCCGCCACGGTGTATTAAGAAGCGATCATGCAACACACTCTGTTGCTGCTTGTGGCTCCAAAGCATATTTTTTTACTTCTGGTCACAACACAGCATATGGCAGACCCGGCCCTTGGGGGGAGGCTGCTTTTGGACACAATAGCCCTTGGGAAAAAATGTATTTAGATGATATTCATGTATTTTTTTTAGGAGTAACGTTAAAGGTTAATACTTTAGGTCACTTTGCGCAATCACTTATGGTAAAAACCTTGTTAAATCAA
>DNNS01000410.1 GCA_003497555.1 Spirochaetia bacterium | reverse complement strand
GAACAATCTGATATCTACACTTAATACAGATCTCTCTGCTCTAAATAATGTTTTTAGCAATCCGCCTGTTTCATATACAAATCCGAAAATCACTTTCAATGTTACAGCTTATGACAATACCATGCAGGTCATTCATGGGATCAATGAAAACCTTTTTTCTGCAATGTCACTGTTAAAAAAATTAATGGATATCCCTTCCTGGGCGGCAAAATATCTAAATAACATGCTTTCTGGTTTTTCCGCAGATTCTCTTATCAGAAAAGAAATTGATTTTAATTCAGTATATAGCATGCTTTCTACAGTAACCAATGATGATATAATTTCTACCAAAAAACTCCTGGGGGGTGGTATTGACAGCATATGGGAATTAAATTCCGGAGTACATTTTTTACTTACCGGCAGCGCAGTAAGTATCAATCAGTTAAATGCTTATACCAATAGTCCCTGGCCTGGTGAGGCTGGAGCTGTTTCTACCAGCCCGCAGAATTTAAATTATTTGCTATGGAAGACGGTCTATCCCATGTTTTTACAAGTATCCAATATGCAGGCTGCCGGAGTTCCAAGCCCTACGGATTTTTCCAATATAATCAGTAATTTACAAATAAATCTTTCTAACGTTAATACCAACCTCGCTTTGTCAACAAACTCAATATTCGGGAGTTTTGGCCGGTAATGAAAAATTATTTAATATATTTTCTTTTATCCGCAGTTATGCTTGATGCTGTTGATGTAATCAATTCCCGTTCCCCGCGCCGTAAATCCCTGCGTTTTTACTCCATGGGCGGAGCCTATACCAGCCTGGCTGATGATGAACTTATGGCTTATTATAATCCGGCCGGTTTCGGCATGTACCGGAAGAAAAAAAGCGGAAACCGGCAGCTTGGTTTTTCCGACGAGGAAATACCGGCAGTTTTTGAAGAAGATGAAATAAAAAAACGGCGGATACGCATTCTGGACTTTAATCTGGGTTTGTCAAGCGATGTATATCAGAAGAAACGGGCGTTTTCCCTTTTTTCCGAGTATTTTCAGCCCATTATGGTTGATCTTCTTGCCGATGGTTTCGGCGGACTTGCTTCTGAAGCGGGTCTTGAGCTGACCGGTTCCGGATCAGATAGTACGGCTTTCTTCAGCAACATATCAATTATTCTTACCAATACCAATGTGTATCTGGCTTATTATGAACTGGCCAACAGTTATTTTAAAATACGCACGGACCTGGGAATACCGCTGATTAATTATACCGGTAATAATTTCGGCTTCGGGTTTGATTTGCTCTCCGAAATAAGTTTCGGTTTTTCCATGGTCAATTCCATTTGCATTATTCCCATCCCGCTTCCTGAACTCGAAAATAACAATTACGGCGTATTTTATCTTTCAGCCGGCTTTACCCTACCGCGTTTTAAAAAGCTGGCCTTTGGATTTACCGTAAAAGGCATTGCCCTGCAGCAGTTGTATCTGGCCACAGAGCGCGATTATTTTAAAGCGCTTGATTTTATTTTCAGCCCCAGCCGTTCTTTTAACAGTCTGCTGGCCCAGGATTATTATACTGCAGGTTTCGGGGGAGGGCTTGATATAGGTATATTATTTGAGCCGGTACGCAATCTGCGCATCGGGCTTATGCTGCAGGATGTCATCACACTTATAAAATTTATGGATGCTGCTGGGCTCAAACGCTATCCGCTGATTCTCAATGCCGGCGTTTCCTACAAGCTTCCGTTCGGGCTTATGGGCCTGCTTGATAAAATTCTTATTTCGGTTGATTATCAGGATGTTTTCGGCACGTACGGATCAAACCCGTTTCTGCATCTGCACGGGGGAATAGAATTTAATACTTTTTTTAATTTTTTTACCGCCCGTATCGGTCTTTACCAGGGCTATCCGTCGGTTTCTGTTTATAAGGAATTTAATCTTAATTTTCTGCGTAAATTCCCGATATTAAAACTTTTTTTCCCGCGTCAGAAATTCCGCCCCATGTTTATTCCCAAGCAATGGACATATAACGGGCTGGAGCGCTATTACCGTGAAAACTTTTTTGTATATATGATGTCATATGTCTTTAAGTTTTTCTGCCTGTTCAATTACAGTATTGAGGGCGGTATGGCCGGTTATGAAAAGGGAACTTACCCCGGGGAAAAACCGGTTTACGAAGGCATGCTGCAGCTTAAAATGAGTCTGGATTTTTAGGACACGCCATGATAAATAATAAAATTCTTTTTTGCGTTTTTCTGTTTGCAGGGCTGCAGGCCGCCCAGAATCATTATGAATATAAAAGATTCGGGCTGGAGGTAATGACCGGCTTTAATAATATTTCGCTTCCTGATGCAGTCTATAACCGCGCCGCCAAAAATTACCAGCGCCGGGAATACACTGCCGGGATTCCCTTTGAAATTCAGCACACCCCCAAACATTTTGAATATATTTATTTTTTTTATACCTATGATCAGCTTTATCAGAAAAACAGGCGCATATGCTCCAAAAATATTTTTTCGGTTGCAACTATTGATAACCGCACCCAGTACCTTAATGAATATTTTTCACTGCTGCGTTACGGAGGCCTGGGGTTTTCCTTTTATAATATGAAAACACCCCGTGCGGTTTTTGAAGAGCATCTGTACCCGGCATATAATTATATCACTTCCACCGGGCTGTTTCCGCAGTCCGCAGTTACTGTTGATTTTCTCGGGTTTTCCATGAAAATGCTGCTTAATCTTGCCGTGCGTAATACTATTGCCTCCAGGCTGATTTCTGATTTTTCCGGACAGGGAATTGTCTGGTTTACCTATGAATACCTGCAGAATACCGATGCCAAAAGCGGTTTCTCCATGCGCATCCGGGCATCGCTGATTGAAAAAATCGGTTATGAGTTTGCCAATGTTATGCCGTATTTAAAACTGGAACTGGCCAGGGAATGGGATATGCATATTTTCAGGCGCTACCGCATTAATTCTCCGTTTATGTTTTATTTCGGCATCGGGATTGATTTTAAATTTTCTCTCTGTTGTTTCGGGTAAATAACTTACGTTATTTATTCAGATAAAAAGAAATTTAAAATAGTCTATTCCAGGCTTAACGATTCGTATAGACAGCAATTGATTGTTTTTTGATAAAGGCGGTAAATACCGCCCAGGCTTTTTTTTCCTTACCCCGGGTGTTGAGCAGCCCGTTCTGTTTGTGATATGCTCCCGGATGATCAACCAGGGTGAAATGATAAGCTTCGGAGATCGGAAGCTGCGCCAGAGTATTCATGGCAAGCTCCAGGCGTTCAGCCTGGTAAATCTGGGAATATTTTTCGTATTCAGGATTCGGGCAGCCGAATTCCGAAACAATGATCGGCCTGGAACAAAGTTTTCTAAAACTTTCAATCATCCATGCCCATTGCTCCGGAAAATCATATAAATGAATATCAAGGATGTCGAAACTGGCCCGGGACAATACCGTGATAAATCGCTGTTCAAAACCGTTGGTTTCCCACTTTTTGCGTGCTCTGACAAGTTTATTAAGCAGGCGCTCTGCCGAATAATCCGTTGCCCACGGCATGTTTTCGGGAAAATGTATAGTTTTTATTCGGGCCGCGCCTTCTGTATACCATGGCCAGGCTGCAGTTATACCGCCAAGTATTACTTTCGTCTGCGGTGAACGCCGGCGCGTTTCCTCTGCTACGATCTGATGAAAGCGCAGGTAATCTGCAGCGGTTCCATTATACCCGGCAAAACTGTCCCATTCATTACCGAACTGGATTTTATCAAGCTTGCCTGCATAACGGTCGAGCAGAGCGCTGATATATCGACGAAAATCATCTTCGCTTCTGCAAAAACCATTACCGCGCGGCGGCGCCGGTGAACGCGCCCAGTCCGGAGCTTCGGTTTCCAGCGTCAGCATAAGCAAAAAATGATTTTTATCCGCCCAATTTACACGTGCATCCAGCGGCGGCCAGTTGAAGGATCCTTTTTTCGGTTCACGCAGCGACCAATTTTCTGAAAGGCGAAGACGTTTAATTCCGGCCTTTTGATAATAAACAGCGGTAAACGCCAGCTCATTCGGTGTCCGCCCTGGCGGAAAAGAAATACCCCACTGTACAGGCTCGGGCCAGGCGCTGCGGATTAAACCGGTTAAAAATAAAAATCGGACAATCTTCATAAATCTGTTAATGACTGTAACCTTATTTTAAAAATACAGTCCAGCATTTATTTTTAGTATGGACAATGTCTCTCAAAGCGTGCCGGCTTTCGGTTTATCCGTTTATCATTGAACTATTTCTGTGTATTTGCCGCCCCCACAGGATGGTTTATTAATACTTTTTGTCAAATATGCGTGTCCGCTGTGCGTTGGCACGGATTTTAGTTTTCTTTTTCCGAGTTGGATTTTATCTGTTCAATTTTTTCATAGTGCAGCGGATCGGCAAGCCGCTTAAGCTGTGCCATGATATCGTCAATTTCTTTTTTTATTTTTACTATGTTATCAAGCAGCAGGCAAATTTTCTGATTTCGAAAATAATATGCTGCCATATAGCTGATGGAAATTAATAAATATATGGCTTCAGCGACCGATTTACCGCTGAATATATGCTGGGAAACAATTTTATTTACGATAAAAGGCAATTCATTACCGGGCTTATTCGCATGGTCGGCTGTAACTACCGCATCATTATTTGTATCCGGCGCGATGTTTTTATTCATGTAAATGACAGAAAGCCTGTGCCCGACATTGTACATTAAAGATGAAAAACGATCGATATCCTGTATGGTTTCAATTTCCAGTTTTGTTCTGTTTACAATTGTCAGCTTGTTTTTTAAGTGCTGGTCAAGACGTTCGGATGTAATTTGCAGGCAATTATTCTGCTTGGACAGTTTTTCCATTCGATTGAAAATATTCTGTAATTCTACATGTTCGGCTTGAAAAAAATCACCGTCAAATAAAAGAGCGGGTTCATGATCGGAGAAGGTCACAGGCTTGAGCAAAAGTTCTTCAAAAAGCACCAGATAACACTTTATCATTGCGTAGCCGAACAATGCGACATTAGGCATCACCGGTATCAGGTCCTCGGTAATTATGCCTGCAGCCGCCGAGTTAAGAATGGAAAAATCATATCCTCCGGATTCGTTTAATTTCATAAAAAATTTAATTTTCAGTATTCTGCGTTTTTCATCCAGTTTGCAGTTCAGATTATCGATGTTTTTATGTATTGCTTCTTTGATGTTTTCCGCTACATCGGTATGTGCGTTAAATTCAAAATTACTGATAATCTCGCCCCTGTTTCTGTTTATAAGATCATCAAGCACCAGATAGGTCCGGCTTTCAATAATGTTAAATGCGACAATTATTGCCTGCAGGGATAGATTGTCCGGCTGGGTATAAAGCAGAAAGGCAATCATGTCCTTGATCTCTTTTATTTTTAAGCTGTATCTGGAATTGCCTTTCAGGGTTTTTTCCACAAGCGACAGTATTTTCTCGGGATAATTTTCCCTGTAATGGCAAACCAGGAAATATTTTTCCACGCGCCGAATCCTGATCAGCATACCGGATTCTCCGCCCCTGGATGGTTCGCCGGTTATAGCGGATATCTTTTCGCACAATGCCCTGAACTCCATTAAAAGATTATATTCAAATTTTTCCAGTGTCATCCATCCGGTTTCCGAGATATAGTGCATTACCTGCGCAAGCTCATCAGCGGTTTTTTTGATATTTTCTGAAAAAAAACGTTCAATATTTCTTGATAATTTTATATCAGGCAGGAAATATTTGTAGCGAAGCACGGATGAATTGCAGGTGAATTTGATAATCCGGAAAAACTCAGAAACAAGAAAAAAAAGATATGAGCGCCTTTTGGGGAATTTTTGAATTTTTTTCCTGTTTTCTTTGACTATGACCGGGGTGAAAATACCTTTAGAGGCTAAAGTGTCATTTATGATTTTTTCATTGTCAATGCTGGTATTTTCATCTATATCAGACAATGCCGTTTTATCGTTTTCTGCTGCCGCTTCACCTGAAAAACTTTTTTTACGAAGCAGATAAAGGTTGCTGCCGATATGAGAAGTGGCGTCAAAATCGGTTATCTTCTGTACTTTTTCAGCAGTGGGAATGTTCAGATTAAGAATAGTTTCAACGGTTTTTCGTCCATCTTCGGTTCTTTTTTTTCGCATAAGATTACCGAGTTTGACATAAAGTTCTCCCTCTTTATTCAGCGTATCATTGTTATTCTGATTCATTAAATATATTTCCCCCGTCTGCTGAAATTATTTTTATTTTTTAACGGCATGGTATCTTTATTATTTTTCGCCCGTATTATAATGTTGATTTAACAGATAACATGCTTTATTTTAACTCCTTTTACCGGTAATGTCAATTAAATATTTCATCAGGGGTATGATTTTTTTTCTTGGGCATGCGTCTTTAGTCCGCAGAAAATGCTTGACAACATNNAGAAAATACTTGATATCATGGTGCATACTCTTGTTTTATTTAACCAAGAAATAAATTTGCACCCTTTCATCAGTTCATTTGATTTTTTTATTACTACCCTTTGCATTTAAATAAACGGCTGCGGCATCACTCATGGCCCGGTCCTGCGGAAGATATTTTTTATATAAATCAAGGTATCTGCTGAAATCGTCAAAACGGTCACAGGTAATAAAAACATGAAGGGCGATCCGCAGTACCTGCCGGTCTTTACCATCCAGAGCCAGAGCTGAATAAATATTTTTAAGGGCTTCTTCTTTCCGGTTATTGATTAGATCAATCTGGGCCCGGCTGGAATAAACATAAGAATTATTATTATCTGCGTTTAAAGCCATGTCAAAATAACGCTGCGACGTAATGAATTCACCCCGCAAACCGGCCTGCAGTCCTGCCAGCCGGTAAAAATGCGAATTACTGAATCTGGTATTATGAATGCGCCGGAGTAATTCATCAGCCGGCGGAATATTTCCGTTATTAAAATTTCTTACTGCTTCCTGCAGATATAATTTTCCCAGCAGATAGCTCAGGTGCGGAAAATCCCTGTACAATCTTTCTTCACTGATATTATAACCGGCGGCAAATGATTTCAGCTCTGTGATCATTTTTTCCGGAGACAGGGAATTTCGATTCAGGGCCTGCAGCAAAAATCTGAATAAACGGCGGTAAATAAGAGAGTCGGATTGTGCCGCAGTTTTTTCAAAAACACATGCGTCGCGGTAATAGGGCATGAGAAAAGAAAGATTATCCTGTAAAAAATCCCGGCTGATATAATTTTTGTCAATAATCGGAAAATCAGCGGTGATTACCGGATAAACATGCAGATCCCCAATAATATCTTCGAGCCGGCAGAGATAATAACCCCCGGCTATGCCTGGATTTAAAAGCGCTTTTTCAAAAACCTCAGGCTGTACGGAATAATTATAAACTGCCCGGTGAAAATTTACTCGGCCGGTTGCGGAAGCAATAATGCCCAGATGCAGATAATCTCCGGTTTCGCTGAGAAAAAAAACTTCTGATCCCGGGAAAATTTCCGAAAAAGTTTTTAAAATCATTTTCAGACTTTCCGCCGGTATCTGTCTGATCGGCAGCCACTGGACAATAATACCGCCCGGAGCAAGAAGTTTTTTAAGGTCTCTGAAAAATTCTTTGGTATACATCAGGGGCGCAGAAGAGCATTGAAATTGGTACAGGTCCGACAGGATAATATCATAATGGCTGCTGCTTTTTCGGACATAAAGCCTGCCGTCGTCAATTACCAGACGAAAACGCGCCTTAGTCAGCGCCTTGCTGTTGATATGACTGAAAAACCCGGCCACTTTCAGCGAGGCGGAGGAAATCTCGGCGCATTCCACACTGCCGAATCCGGCATCGAGAAAAGAAGAGGCGGTGGCTCCGGTGCCGAAGGAAATGGCCAGGGCCCGATTGGTTGCTTCAGAAAAAAGTACAGGCAGCAGGCCCTGCCGTTTATGGGCCATTACCGCTTCAGGCCCGTCACTGCCGGAAATAAATGCGCGGTTTATAACCAGAGAAATCTGCCGGTATTCCGCTTCTTTTTTCTGAAGTATTTCTGCATCGGCATCAATACCGCTTATGGAAGCGATAATATTCTGTTGTCCTGCCCGGTAATGCGGCAGCAGCGGAATAATAAAAAGAGCCATAGCAATAATTCCGCCGGTTAAAACCGCCATGCGGATACCGGTGCGGAAAAATAACACAGCCAGAACCATAAAAATAATACAGCCGATTACCGCATAAGATAAAAACAGCCCGGCTGAGGGCAGAAAAATATATCCGCAGCAAAGAGCACCGGCAATATGCCCGCCCGTATGGCTCGCTAAAAAATCGGCAGTATAGGAAGTTTTATTTTCTCCCGGTAAAAAACAGCTGTAAATACAGGGTAAAAGCAAACCTGAAATAAAACACGGAAAAAATACCGGTACAGCAGCTGCAAAAATTATTATTAAAGAATAAACTGCCGGAAGCGCAGAAAAAAAATTTTTTAAATGTAAAAAAAATGTCTCGGCTAATAATGAGGAAGCTGAAAGCCAAATCAGCCCGGCTAAAGATAAAATTCCCCAAAAACCGGTTTTGACTGATTTTATTCTGCTGTAAAAAAAAGAACCCAGCGCACTTCCCAGCAAAACATTGATAATAACAGCGCTGAAAACATAACGGGTGTTGGGAACATAACGGTAAAAAAGCCGAATCCAGATTATTTCCAGAAACATCATTAAAAAACCAAGGCCGAAAGCTGCCCGGTACGCTTTTTTCCGGGGAAAATTGTTTTTAAAAGCATTTTCAGCCGGCGCTGCATCCCGGGGACTAAAAATAAAAACCAGGCAGGCTGTTAAAAAAGAAAAAACTGCAGAACCTTTTAATACTGCAGAAACGGCAAAATTTCCCGGAATATAAAAAGCCGCCAGGAAGACTCCGGCACAGGAACCCAGGGTGCAAAGACCCCAGCCGGTTCCGAAGATATTTTTATTTCTATTTAAACCGAAAAAGAGCGGAAGGCGCATACCCATGACCGCACAGGGTATAAAAAAAATAATGACGCAGATAACATATTTCAGAAGCGTCTTGACCGGGAAATTCCAGTCCGGGTTATAAACAGATGAAAAAAAAATACCGGAGACCCTGACAAGTTCAGGCATAAAAAAAATGAATAGCCCAAGCAGGGCTTCACAGGCCAGCATTGCAAAAAATATTTTCTGTATGTTTTTTAATAAAAGTATACGGCCGGCAAAATAATTCCCGGCGGCTATTCCCGTAAACCAGACAATAAGCACTATATTGACACTGGCCAGCGATGAACCGAAATTTATATCTGTGAGGCTGATTAACAAGTATTCGTTCAGAAGAGAAACGGCGCCGATTACCGTCAAAAGAAGCAGGGCTGCATATTTTTTTTGCATAAAAATTATTTTTCCCGCAGATGTATTACGCCGACCCAGCCGTCAGGCGGAGGATTTTTTATAAAATTGCGGCACCTTTCCGTCATCATGCTGCATAAAAAATCATCCCCGTTTTTAAGTTCATTAAAAATACTCATGGCATCCTGCCATTTTCTGTTCAGATACAGCTCCATGGCTTCATTATACCTGCAGATTCTTTGCTGCTGCCTGCTGTCGGCCTGATCAAGCATGGATACAAGTTCATAGATTCTGATACCGTGATTTTTCCCCTTGACAGCCGCAATATCTATAAATTTTGCCAGAACGGATTTGCATACTTTTTCATAAACTGCGCCGCTGATTATAATATCCGTATGATAAAATTTATTCAGCCCTTCCAGGCGCGAGGCGAGATTTACATTATCTCCGATTGCCGTATAGCTGAGACGTTCTTCATAGCCCATATTGCCGACAATAGCCTCTCCGATATTTATACCAATGCGCGTTAAAAAAGCCGGAATTTTTTTTTCAGCCAGGATCAGATTGAATTTTTCCAGGCCGGCGCGGCATTCCAGGGCAGCCCGGCAGGCGTAAAGCTCATGCCCGGAAAGTTTATGCGGAGCCCCCCATAATGCCATTACCGCATCGCCGATAAACTTGTCAACTGTCCCCTGCTGCCTGAGAATGGTTTTAGTTATAAAAGAAAGATAATCGCCAAGCGTCCTGGAAAGCAGTTCAGGAGGGATTTTTTCAGAAATGGAGGTAAAACCGGCAATATCCGAAAAAAATACCGTGATTTCTTTTTTTTCCGCTTCCAGAACCGCTTCTTTATTAAGTCTGATTAAATCCGCTACCAGTTCCGAAGGAACATATTTTTTAAAGGAACGCAGGCTTTTTTTCATGTTTTCCAGGGCGCGCGCCATTTCATTAATTTCAAAAATTCTTGAATAAATGGAAGCAGTATGCTCAAGATTGAATTTCTGTATTTCTGTCATATCAGCAGTAACTTCAGCTACCGGACGGGTAATTTTCCCGGAAACATAAAGACTTAACAGTACTGAAAAAAATGCAACCAGAAAACTTACCGCGGAAATAATAAGCATATTTTTAATTTGATGTTTTTTTACAGTATCAGCCGTGATATCAATACCCAACAGCCCTTCAAATCTGCCGTCTTTGGTATAAAATGGCGCATAGCCGGAGATAAAAGTACCCCATTCATCAGTATAATATTCCGTTTCTACCATGATACTGCGTTTTGTACTGAAGGCTTCCTCGATAGCAGGGGTAATTTCTGACATTTTATAGCCGATAGCTGCCCTTTCGTTGGTATCCGGATCGCTGTCAACAACAAAAACAACATCTCCGTTTTCATTCCTCCGCAGGGTATAGGCATATTTAATTTCCGGATTTATTGCCCTGATGTTATTAATCTCGCCAAGCAATACCGCAAACTCTTTCGTTTCAGCATCTTCTTCATTTATAATGCGGGAATGCAGATCGCCGCTTAAATGTAAAGCTCCGACCCCGGCAATATCATGAAGCTGCGAGCGGATTGATTTCATAATTACCTTGCCGGTATAAATAGTACTGATTACGCTAATCAGCAGCGCAGTCAGAATCACAGTGAGAATAAATGCGCTGGAAAGACTGAAACGCAGGGTTAAGAGGAAAACGGAATTTTTTCATGAAAAATCCTTAATAAGAAATTTTTGACGGCGCCATACCGAAATATTTTTTAAATGCCTTGGAAAAAACAAACTGATCGGAAAATCCCGATAAAGATGCGGTTTCTTTAACGCTTTTTTTTTCATATAACATGCTTCGGGCTCTGGTAAAAACAGTGGCGGAGATGTATTGTTTCGGCGGCATTCCCATAACAGATCCGAAACTGGTAATAAAGTGGCCAACAGACATTCCGCACAGGGAAGCAAGTGCCTGGTTGGTATGATGTTTATCAGGATGTTCTTTAATGAATTGTATGGCCGGAAGCAGGCGCTGAACCGGTTCGCACTGTGTTTTCCGCCTGTTTTTCAGGTTTTGTTCTGCCGAATAGGAAGCGGATACTGCATTAATATTTTGTGTTCCGTTTAAAAATAAAATTTTTGACAGCAGAGATAAAAATGAACCGTGCAGGGCAAGGCCGGACATGGGCATTTTATTGTCTCTTCTGCGGCAGGCTTCAATAAAATGCCCTGCCTCGGGAGAAACCAGCAAAGCCGGAATATGTCTTAAAAAACTGAATTCATGCAGTACTTGACGGTTTTTTGCCAGAGAAAAATCAAAATGTATAAACAGCACGCTCCAGGCTGTATTATTGCTGCGGCAATGATATGCCAGGCCCGGTTTAAAAAAAATAATATCTCCGGGAAGCGCTCTTAGTATTTTATCCGCGCCCGGATTGTCGGTAAATTCCATGAAGATATTGCCTTCGGTAATTATCCATAAATCAAAATCATCATGCGCCTTTGTTTCATGATAATCAGCCGGAANNTAATTATACAATGATTTGTCCGGGCAAGTGATTATTATAATAAAAATTAATCTACTAAAATAAATGTTATTTATACATACCAATCAGTAACATTAACATTATAAAAAGCGCATTTTTATTCGATGAATTGAGTATGGATCAATAGTAATTATTTGTTCCTTGGAAATATCACGAATCCTGTATGCACAGTTATTATTTTGAACCG
>DNNS01000696.1 GCA_003497555.1 Spirochaetia bacterium | reverse complement strand
GAGGAATATTCCCTGGTTTCAATAATGACCGGAGGTTTTTCAAATCCGGTAAATAATTTTAAAATACGGTTTTTAGCCTCAAAAAAAGTAAGACCGGTAAAATCCGGCATATTGTCGATCTTTCTGCCCAGACTCACTACCAATGATATTTTCCGGCTTTTTTTTACGATTTGCCCGGGTTCAGGATTCTGTTCCATAACCTGATAACGCGGTATATCCGCAGAAAAACGGCTGATCAGCACCGGACTAAGGCCTCTGGTCTGCAATTGGGAAGCAGCTTCAAGAACATCAAGCGCCGCAAGCGAAGGAACCTGTACCCTGCTTTCAGCTTTCATCAGAAAAGCATAAACGGAAAAAAATACCAGTCCGAAAAGCATCAGCATTAATATAAAAAATTTGATATAAAAACGCTGCTCCAGAAATTCGTCAGACCGTGAGGAAAAAAAATTTTTAATTAATATTACAAACCCGTTAATTTTTTCTCTGAAATTATTTACTGACATAATGTATTTTCAGCACTTGGCATAACCGCATTTTTCACATTTCAGACAGCCTTCAACATTATTAAGCACATTGCCGCATTCCGGGCAGTTACCAGCCATATTCTTGATGCTGATGGAGCCTATTTCTATTGGTTTTTTATTCCCGGCCTGATGGCTGCTATTACGGCTTTTAATATAACGTTCAATTGCCTTGGCAATGGCATGCGGGCAGGATAATATCATTTCTCCGCTGTCATAAATGGGTGATGTACAGCGTATGCCTGTAAGCTGTTTTAAAATTGATTCTATGGAGAGTCCGCTGCGTAAAGCTAAAGAAATCATTCTGGATACCGCCTCGGTCTGGGCAGTAGCGCAGCCGCCGGATTTTCCGATTTGGGCAAATACCTCGCAGAGTCCGTGTTCGTCTTCATTGATAGTGGCATATAAAGTTCCGCAGGCAGTATGAATTTTTAATGTGCTGCCTTCGGTAATAGCCGGACGGGGACGCGGCTTGATAGCGGAAATTTTGCTGCTGNNCTTGATAGCGGAAATTTTGCTGTTTTCGCTGTTTTTGGCGTCTGATGATTTTATATTAAGAACCTGATTTTTCCGCGAACCATCGCGATAAATGGTAATTCCCTTTAATTTAAGTTCATATGCAAGCATATAGGCTTTATAAACATCATCGCGCGAGGCTTTTTCGGAAAAATTTACGGTTTTGGAAACAGCATTATCAACAAATTTCTGAAAAGCCGCCTGCACTTTTACATGCCATTCGGGGGTAATATCGTGGGCAGTAACAAAAACTTCCCGCCATTTTTCCGGAATTTCCCTGATGTCTTTTATACTGCCGTGCTCAGCAATTATTTTCATCAGCTCTTCACTGTAAAAGCCTTCACGCCGTGCGGTTTCTTCGAATACCGGATTAACCTCTGTGAGCCTGGTTCCATCCATAACATTTCGGAAAAAGGCTAATCCGAACAGCGGTTCAATACCGCTTGAGCATGAAGAGATAATGGAGATTGTGCCTGTAGGCGCTATCGTGGTAACAGTGGCATTACGCCGGTTCTGTTTTTTTTTGGCAAAAATCGATTTGGCCAGGTTCGGGAAAGCCCCGCGCTCTTCTGCCAGTCTGAGCGATGCGTTTACAGCTTCTTTATCAATAAATGACATTATTTCTTCGCCGGTTTTCAGCGCCCTTTCGCTGTTATAGGGAATTTCCAATTTATACAGAAGATCGGCAAAGCCCATTACACCCAGACCTATTTTTCTGTTGGCTTGCACAAGTTCCTTTATTTTATCCAGGGGAAATTTGGACATATCAATAACATTGTCCAGAAAATGAACAGCTCCGTGCACTACGGTTTTAAGGCGTTCATAATCGATTTTCTTTTCGGCAGTAATAAAATTGGCAAGATTTATGGAGCCGAGATTACAGGCCTCGTAAGGCAGAAGAGGCTGCTCGCCGCATGGATTGGTACTTTCGATTTCTCCGATCTCGGGAGTAGGATTATAACGGTTTATTTCATCTATAAAAATAATTCCCGGTTCTCCATTCAGCCAGGCCAGATCCACAATACAATTAAAAACATCACGGGCTTTCCTGCGATCGGTTATTTCCCTGGAACGGGGATTAAAAAGTTCATAATCGGTGTCTTCTACAACCGCTTTCATAAATGCATCGGTAACAGCTACCGAAATATTGAAATTAGTGAGATTGGATAAATCTTTTTTACAGGAAATAAATTCCATAATATCAGGATGATCAACCCTTAAAATGGCCATATTGGCGCCGCGCCTGGTGCCGCCCTGTTTAATGGTTTCCGTGGCAGTATTGAATACCTGCATGAAAGAAACCGGACCGGAGGAAATGCCTTTGGTTGACAGTACCATATCGTTTTTGGGCCGGATCCGGGAAAAAGCAAAACCTGTACCGCCTCCGCTTTTATGTATTAACGCAGCGTTTTTTATACTGTCAAAAATGGATTCTATGGCATCGTCAACCGGAAGCACAAAACAGGCGGAAAGCTGCTGCAGATCATTACCGGCATTCATTAAAGTCGGGGAATTGGGCATGAAATCGCAGCTCGCCATGAGGTTATAGAATTTGTCTTCGGTTTTCTGCAGATCGGCATTGGCATTATAATTTTTATCTGCCAGGGAGATATTATGCGCTACCCGGGAAAAAAGATCTTCAGGTTTTTCTACCGGTCTGGAATCGATTCCTTTTTTTAAATAACGTTTTTCAAGAACTTTAACTGCATTTTCGCTTAAAGCAAGTTTATGTTTGGCCACAATTTCCTCCCGTGTTGTTTATCAAGAAATTTTAAGCTCAAGTTTACCGACTCTGATGGTGTCACCGGCGCGCAGTTTAATTTTTTTACCTTTGGGCGCAGGCTGATTATTGACGTATGTACCGTTGGTGCTTCCCAAATCGCTGATATAATAAATATCGCTTATTTTTTCAATAAGAGCATGTTTACGCGAAACCAGCGGATCATCCTTGCAGGGAATATCATTGCTTTCATCGCGGCCTATATAAATTTTTCTGTTAATATCAATAGAACGGTCCTTGAACTTGAGTTTGGCGCTTCTGGTTTCAGCTTTTTCTGAAATTTTTTTTCCGGTGTCTCCTCTTTTGTAAACGGTTTTATCGTCTGCGGTCATACGGCCCCCCTGGTTTTAGTTTTTATGAGAAGCATTATAACCGAGAGACGGATTTTTTTCAAATGAAAATAAATTCAATAAAATAAATTCAATTTATAAACTACCACCAGCAAAGCTGGTTTTCTTTTGGGTGATTTAAAAAGGGGTATGATTTTTTTTCTTGNNTACTAAATTTTAGCGGCTATGACGGTTTCCGCTCATCTGTCCGCTAAAATTTAGTACACAGGGACGGGTTTTGTTGTTTTTTTTACCCAAGAAATAAATTTGCACCCTTTAAAAAGTGATAAAGTGACAAAATTTTAATTTGTTAATATAATAATCCTGATAAGGAGCCGTACATGAAAAACAACCGCCATTTTGTCTCTAAACCGCCCATGGGCTGGAATAGCTTTGATTGTTACGGCATATTTGCCAATGAAAGAGTACTACTGGAAAATCTTGCAGCTTTTGAAAAAAAGTTAAAACCTCACGGATACGAATATTTTGTTCTTGATGCCGGCTGGTATTCCCATTTTCCCATACCTCAGGGACATGAGTTTCCGGTAATAAAAAAATCCGTTGATAATGAAATAGACAAATGGGGGCGGGTAATCCCAAATCCCAGGCTGTTCCCGGGCGGGCTTGATAAAATAATCCGGCTTGCGCATTCCAAGGGAATAAAATTCGGAATTCATATCATGCGCGGTATTCCCCGCAAGGCAGTTGAGCTTGACACTCCGGTTAAAGGAACAAATTTTACAGCGCGCGATATTGCAGACATTTATGATATCTGTCCCTGGAATGAGGTAATGTACGGTGTAGATATGAGCAAAAAAGGCAGTCAGGAATATTATAACAGCATGATTGCCCTGCTCGCGAAAATGGAGATTGATTTTATCAAGGCGGATGATATTGCTTACTTTCCGGCAGAAGCAGAAGCTGTAGCCAAAGCCATCAGGCATTCCGGCCGCTCCATGCTGTTAAGTCTTTCGCCGGGTAATTTTGTTTCACGCCTTAATCTGGCATCTTACCGTATGGCCGATATGGTACGCATCACCGGCGATGTCTGGGATGACAGAAAAGATCTTGACAAATGTTTTGAGCGTTGGGAAATGTGGCAGGATTGCCGGAAGAAAGGTTTCTTTATTGATCTTGATATGATTCCATTCGGCAATCTGCAGGTATATGCCATGGAATCAGGCTCCGAAGGCGATGAAGCCCTGCTTGCCGGCCGCGGTTTCAGGCGTAAATGCCAGCTTACAGGCTCCCAGAAACGGACATTTATTACCATGAGAGCGCTTGCCGCTTCACCGCTGTTTTTCGGAGGTGATCTGGTCAGCTCTGATGAAGCCGACATCAGCATGGCTGTTCATCCTGAAATAATTAAATGTAATCAGAATGCCATTACCGGAAAACAAATATATTATCAATGCTATACGGATATCAGAAAAACACCGGAAAAAAATCATAAAAATAACGGATGGATTGGTATATTTAATCGTCATGGAAATCTTGCCCGTACTTTTACCTATCAAGCCGGTGACTTGGGTCTGGCGAAGGGAAAATACAAAACACTTTACGATATCTGGAATAAGCGGAAAATAGATTTTTCCGATAACCGGTTAACCGTCAAAGTTCCTCCGGATGATGTTTGTTTTTTGCGTTATGGAGATATAACCCATATATAGAGGGTCTTTTAAAACATAAGTATTTTAAATCCCAGATGAGCTAATTAGCAGTTTTGGGGGGACAAACTGCCATCCGGCGCCTTATGGGGTGCCGCAGGCAGCAGCGCTGGTGGTAGTTTATTAATCTGTCAAATGCCCGACAAATTTTATTGTATTATAGTTTTTTTAACACACGAAAATATTCAGGTTTTAAACGTAATTTTATACCTCAGGCCGGAAGATGTTCTTTCTACATCAGCATCAATGTTGAAAATATAACCTTTTTTAAGAAGATAAAAATTAAAATAACCGTGTCCCGGCTCTGGTTCTTCGCTGATAATTCCTCCCTTCAGCTCATTGATATCGCAGCCGCCGCAATTATCTTCATAAATCATGGTAAAATCAGACATCATTATTTTTATACCAAGATGACGCAGTGTTCCATATTTTTTTAAAAAGGCTTTTATACTGTTATCCAGCAGATTAAAAATAATACTGCGTATAATCTTCAAATCAAATGTAATGGTCTTGCTGCAGCTTGCATCAATATGCAGAAACGCTGTCTCCAGTTTCATTTCCCTGCTGATTTCATGAATCAGATCACTTATATTGAATGACGCCTTGGCGCTGGTGCGGATATGCTGGAGCTGGCTGCGTATGCGGTTCATACGCTGTTCGAGCTGCTGAAAATAACCGTCATCCANNCATCCATTAGTTTTTTAATATGAAAAAGTTCAATCTGATAAAAAAGCGCGGTAATATCGTTATTTATATCATGCAGGGACATATTGATTGAAGACGAAATAATATCATTTTTAGAACGCAGAACATCAATTTGAAGATGTAAATCGGCAATTCTGGTCTGTATCTTGCTGCGGGAATAATATCTGTACCAGAAATCAAATACAGCCAGTATAACAGTAAAAACCAGGGAAAAAAAAAATGTTAACGGAGCATCTTTTTTATAAATAATCAGGAGATAACAGGCCGCAAAAACATAAATTTCAATACGGAAAATTTTACTGTTTAAAACCGTAGAGTTGATCAGTATACATATAAAAAGAATGATAATTAGAATAAAACCATATCCGGACAGGAGCAGATTCCAGGCTATATACAGGGTAGCGGAAAAATCCAGAAAACCGGTAAAAATAATATTGATCCTGACATGCTTCATATTCCCGGTAAAAAACAACGCATGCGCCAGGCAGAAAATCTGAAAAATAATCGTTATTGTTAAAAAAGCAGTCAGGGGGATACTGTGCAGCAGGAAAAAATCCAGAGACAGCAGCAGAATTTTGGATGAGATAAAAAATATTTGAATATGTTTTAAAAAATTATATTCAATTCCCGGCCGGATCACAATCGGTATAAATCATCAGGGGAGGATTTCAACTGTTCCGCTGTCAAGATATTCCATTAACGGGCCTGCGCTGCCTGCTGTGCCGATTAATAGCGGTTTATTCATCGGAGTATCGTGCAGCAGAATGCCTTTAGTGATAATGCTTAAATCATTTTGTTCAATGGAAATTATAATTTCGGCATTTTTTTTAATTATTTCCCCGGAAATATCTTTTTCCCTGATTTTGAAAATTTTTCCAGCGTTTTCTTCAGCGGAAACCTTTTCATATGCAAATGACGGCATTCCTGATGTTTTCTTATCCAAACCGGTAACGGGATTTTCTTCAGGCGAATATTGCCGGTTTTTAAATAATAAAATCTGTTCGCCGCTGATCTGCATGGCGTCAATCAGTGGAAATACTTTCCGGCAATAAAAAATTACCTGTGCGCGGGTGAGTACGGTAAATTCATCATGCAGCGGAATTGGTATGACAATTTCCGGAATCCAGGTATCGGCAGAAGTGAAAAGCGCAGGCAAAGAAACAGCCTTGCCGCTGACAGCCTGTGATCTTAGCGCCAGCTCCGCCGGGCTGACTATAACCGGAATAATAACAATGAAAAGTATATTTCTGAGAATAGTCATTTGCCTGTGCTGTTACTGCCCTGCCGGTTTTTTTGGTATTTCGTGAAATATATTTTAACTTCAGCGTTTTAAATTTATAGCGGTAGCAAGCATACTGTCGGTAGTAATTACTGCTTTTGAATTAAGTTCATAAGCGCGCTGGGCAACTATCATATTTACCATCTCTTCAACAACCTGCACATTGGACATTTCCAGAAAGCCCTGGTGTATTTTCGGCTGCCCTGCGCGTCCGGGCATTCCTTCAATAGCTGCTCCGGACGCTTCGGTTACCTTATAAAGATTTCCGCCCACACTGGAAAGGCCGGCCTGATTGATAAAACGGTAGGTATTAATTTGACCGACTTCTACCGATTCATCCGAACCGGCTGTTTTTACGGTTACCAGTCCTTCCTGGGATATTGATATTTCGTTAAATTTAAAATTATCGGGGAAAATGATTTCCGGAGTAACTTTCAATCCGTTGGAATTTACAATCTGCCCGTTTGCGTCAATTTTAAAGGATCCATCGCGGGTATAAGCCAGGGTACTGTCAGGCATGATTACCCTGAAAAATCCTTCGCCCTCAAGAGCCACGTCAAGTTTATTTCCCGTATTCTGCAGAGAGCCCTGCATAAACATTTTCTGGGTAGCTGCCGGCCGGGAACCGTGCCCGACCTGAATACCGGTAGGAATGACCGTATCTTCGGTAGCCGGTGTACCGGCCAGGCGCATGGTTTGATATAGCAGATCCTCAAAATCGGCCCGTGATTTTTTATATCCTGTAGTATTTACATTGGAAAGATTGTTGGAAATGTTATCGATATTAAATTGCTGACCTGTCATACCGCTGGCGGCGGTCCATAATGAACGTACCATAATTAATCTCCTGCTCTCTTATTTTCGGTTTTTTTTAACTTTGCTTGATTAATATTAGAC
>DNNS01000289.1 GCA_003497555.1 Spirochaetia bacterium | reverse complement strand
TCTCATCTGTCCGCTAAAATTTAGTACACAGGGGCGGATTTTGTTGTTTTATTTACCCAAGAAATAAATTTGCATCCCCTGCTAATATTGCATTTTTTCCATTTTTCTATGATAATTCAACAAGACTCAGGCTTCCCGGATGGACAACATGAAAATAAAATCTGCCGCATTTCATATTCTGATCATTCTGTTTTATTCCGGTATAATCTGTCTTTATTCCTGGGAATCAAGATTATTTCCCAGAAACGGCAATTCTTACCGGTCATTACCGCGCGGCAGTTTTGAACTGCCTGATTTTTCCTGGGCCGGTTATCATGCCGGAGAAGACGATATTCCGGCAGTAAAACAGGTTGAAACCGTTTCCGCCTCCGCCGGAGACAGTACTGCAATAATTCAGCAGGCATTACAGAGAGCAGCCGGCCGCGGAGCTGTTGTTCTGTCTTCGGGAATTTTTTTTGTCTCCAACGAACTGGTAATACCGGCACGTACTGTGCTGCGAGGGCAGGGGCCTGATCATACCAGACTCATAGTTAATCATTCCGCAACCAAAAATAAAAGTGTAATTATTGCCGGGCAGATCGGTTCGCGGCTGCCCCTGGCCCGGTCAGCCGATTTCAAGGGCTCCAGGCCTTTTTTTATTGATACTGTAAAAAAAGACTCTGATACGATTTCAGTATATGATCCGGCGTCCCTGAAGGCCGGTGATTTGATTTTAGCCGCAAGTCTGGTGACCGATCAGCTGCGCGCGGAATATAACATTTCAACCCATATTGAAAATGTACTTATCTGGCCGGAACTTTCCAGCGGATTTCGTTTTATAAGGCGTATCACAGCTGTTGATAAATCATCAGGAGTTGTTACTCTTGACCATCCGGCAGGCTGGACCTTGAAAGATCGCGATAACGCCTATCTGGTAAAATTTTCATCCATGCTTGAAGAAATCGGAGTAGAAGATCTTTCTATTGGATTCACTACACCGTCTGAACATGAAATTTATCATAATATAAAAAATACCGAAGGCGAAAAATCATCTTTCCATCACAGCCGGGCGGTTCATTTTGTCAATGTTATTAACGGCTGGATAAAAAATGTAAGCACCTTTTCACCCGATAACAACAGTTTTCATCTGCATAGCCTTGGCCTGGTAATTAGTGACAGCAAATGGATTACCGCTGACAATTGCGATTTCGGTTTTCCGGTTCATATCGGGGGCAGGGAAAACGGCAATATCTATGTTCTGGAAGGCGCGCAGAACTGCCTGATCAGGGATTGTACAGCCAGGTACGGAAGACATAATGTTTTTTTTAAAGCCGGTGCCATGGGTAATGTTATATCCGGGTTTAAAGATATAAACGGCATGCTAAAAAGTGAAAGTTATCACGGCCTGGCTGCCCGTAATCTGATTGAAAACAGCATGATTTACGTACAGCCGGATCGGGCACTTGATTTTATCGGATTTACCTTTCAGAACAGGCGAAAACTCTCGGACGGAGCCGGTTTTACCGGAGCCGATAATGTGTTCTGGAAAGTGCGTCTTCTGCATCCGGAATCAACGATTGTATCCGAGCAGGCCGGTGCGGATAAAAGCCGCGGATATGTTATCGGCTGTACATCCGTCTGGGGCCGCACCGATACCTGGGGTACGGAATGGCGGGAGGGAATAGGCTCCGAGAACAGCCTGCGTCCGGTTTCATTATATAATGCCCAGCTTGTAAACCGCATGAAGATTAAAACCATTTTTCACTGATTTATATTTTTGAAAACACGCGATTCTTTTTTTTCCTGGCTGACCGCACATAAAAAAATTGAAGCTGTACTGCTGGATATTGACGGAACCATCCTGCGGGGGCATTACGCTCTTCCCGGGGCCAGGGAAATGCTAACCGTCTTTGATCAAAAGGGAATTCCCTGGCTGCTTTTAACCAATGACGCCAATCATTCGCATGCTGAAAAATCCGGTTTTTTAAAAGCCGCCGGGTTCAATATCAGCCCGCAAAAAATTGTATCAGCCGGCGACGGAATCAGCCGTCTTATTAAAAAACATAACCTTGAGGGAAAATTATTTTTTGCGCTCGGAGATCTGGGTAATCCCTCATATCCGGAAATTTACGGCCTGAAGCTTACCCGCTGTCCTGAGGAAATAGGCAGCACGGCCGGAGTTATTGCCGGTGAAGGAAATTACAACTGGGAGGTACATATCAATGCCGCCCTGAATTATTTTATTGATCATCCCCGCGGTCTGCTGATTGTTCCCAATCCTGACAGCTACTGGCCGGCGCGACACGGGATTGGTATTGGTGCAGGGGGAGTAGCCAGGCTGATTGTTGCTTTGGCGGATGAATATGGAGTTAAAATCAAACCGCATTATCTGGGTAAACCGTACAAGGCCATTTTCCATACAGCCCTTTCTGTTCTTGCGGAACAATACGGTTTAAGGAAAAAGATAAATCTGCGGCATCTGGTTTTTGCCGGCGATTCCCTGCGCTCTGATATGGCAGGCGCCAATAAGTTCGGATGCAGAAGCGCGCTTTTGCTTACCGGAATAACTTCCCGTGCAATGCTTGACCATGCGCCGCGTATCTGCCGTCCCCTCCTGGTTTTTAAAAATTTGTAATCAGTTGCTTTCGGATCAAATCAGCAGTCTG
>DNNS01000695.1 GCA_003497555.1 Spirochaetia bacterium | reverse complement strand
TATTCTCTTCGTGTTAAAAATTAAAATCTGAGTGGATTACAATTTCTAATATAATAACAGAAATAAATTCTCACGGGAAGTAAAAAAAACATGCACCATGTTATCAAGAATTTTCTGCAAAGCCATGTTTTATATCAGCTGTTAAATGCCGGGTTTTGACTGTTGTTATTCTTTTTCCGTATAATAGTATTTTCCGGCAGCGGAGCGTTTATACGGATAAAACATATTTTACCCGGATGCAGAACATCCGCAGGATTTTTATTTTCATCAAGGATTTCAAAATCAGCCGGCTGCATCAACCCGCCGAAAAATAAAAATTCTACAGTATCACCGGAGGCAAAACGATTTTTCAATTTAACATTATACAAATTTTTTTCGGCCTGTCCTGTAACTGTTCCGATAAAGACATAGTTCTGAATATATGATTGTTCTGCGGGTTTTTGAATTTGCTCCCGGCCAAAATAAAATCCCGTGGAAAACGGCCTGTGACTGACATTGTCAAGTTCCAGTTTCCAGAAGGGGAAATCCGCGCTGCGGTCAAGAGCTGCCCGGTAGGCCCGGACTGTTACCGCTGTATAATAAGCTGATTTCATACGGCCTTCTATTTTTACCGCATCCACGCCGGCATTTTCAATTTCTTTAATATAATCAATCATGCATAAATCGTGTGACGACATAACAGTTGTAAAATTCCCGTTTTCTTCTACCGGAAAATATTCGCCGGGCCTTTCCGATTCCTCGAGTACCCGGTATTGCCAGCGGCAGGAATGCGAACAGTTACCGCTGTTGGCCGAACGATCCGCCATATAGGCGCTTAAAAAACAGCGTCCGGAATATGCCAGACACATGGCGCCATGCACAAAAATCTCCGTTTCCAGGCCTGCTTTTTTTTTTATCTGCTCAATTTCGCCAAGCGATGCCTCCCGGGCCGCGATAATCCGCGAGAAACCAAGATCGCGGTAATATTTTGCAGACTCGGCGTTTAGACAATTTGCCTGGGTAGATAAATGCAGCGGAGTTTGGGGAAAATTGCGCCGGAGCAGAGGAACGATTCCCAAATCGCTTACAATCAGGGCATCAAACGCATATCTTGATATATATTCAATTTCTTCTTCCAGCCGCCTGATATCATGATCATGAAAAAAAATATTAAAAGCTCCGTAAAGCTTTTTATTTTTTTTTATTTTTACAATCTCAAGATATTCATGTTCATAAAAATTATCTGCCTGGCTGCGCAGAGAAAAATTTTTTATGCCGATATAGGCTGCATCAGCCCCGTAATTCCAGGCAAAAGCAAGTTTTTCCGGATTTCCGGCCGGAGCGACCAGTTCCATTTCAGCGCTGATACCGGTTCACGTTCTGTTCGTGATCCTGGTAATTTCTGGTAAACACATGATGTCCGCTGCCGCCGGAAACAGCTACAAAAAACATGTAATCGGTGATCTCGGGAAAGACCGCTGCCAGAAAAGAATCAATTCCGAAAGAACAGATGGGGCTGGGCGGAAGCCCCTGAATACTGTAGGTGCTGAAAGGGTAATAATTAAACAAATGGCTCTTGCGGATATTACCGTCCCAAATTCCCTGCATTTTAAGCGCATAAATAACAGTCGGGTCATTTCTGAGCTTCATATTTACTGCCAGGCGGTTATGGATTATTGATGAAACCCAGAAACGCTCTTCCGCAATGGCGGTTTCTTTTTCAATAATAGACGCCTTAATTGCATATTCATATAAATTTCCAAGCTTGGTGCTGTTGCTGAAATATACGGCAATTTTTCTGGAAAAATTATCAAGCATGAGCCCTGTCAATTTCTGCATGGTATCGCCCCGGCGTAAAACATAGGTATCGGGGAAAAGCAGCCCCTCAACCGATACAATATTTTTTTTAAGGTTGAAACGTTTTTGGGCGTCCAAGCATATGGCACGGGAGCGGGTATATTCCGTAAAAATTCCAGGCTTATTGATAATTCCCATTTTATAAAGACGGGCATCTATATCATAAGTATCTGCGCCTTCTTCAATGGTGATACTGACAGTATCGACTCTGCCCTTGACCAGGGTATAAATAATATTCATAATTCCGGATGAAGGATCAAGCAGATAAAACTCACCGGCTTTCAGACGTTTTTCCAGCAGCAGCAGCCGGCAAAGATATTTAAAAAACGCAGCTGAGCGAATAAGGCCTTCGGATTCAAGCCGGCTGCCTATCGATGAAAGGCTCTCACCCTGGCTGATGGAAAATAAAATTTCGTTTTTACCGCCCGGAACAACATTATATAGTATATAACCGGCCAAACCGGTAAAAACCAGAAAGAATATAAAAGAAATAAAATACAAAAATTTTCTGATAATCATTGATTTTATTATATTATGAAAATATGACGAAATGAAGGAATGAGTATGATTTTTTTTCTTGGGTATGCGTCTTTAGTCTGTAGAAAATGATTGACAACATGGAGCATACTCTTTTTTCTCCCACCGNNTCATCTGTCCGCTAAAATTTAGTACACAGGGGCGGGCTTTGTTGTTTTATTTACCCAAGAAATAAATTTGCACCCTGAAGGAATTTAAATTTTTTATTTTTTAAAAATTCATTGTATACTTCCGCAATACAACCTATTAAACATACAGCGGAGTCTTCATGAAAATTTCAGTAATAGGCACAGGCTATGTCGGTCTGGTAAGCGGAGCATGTTTTGCAGATACAGGCAATGAAGTCTGCTGTATCGATATAGATAAAAAAAAAATTCAAATGCTGGAAGACGGTAAAATTCCAATATACGAACCTGGTCTTGAGCAGATAGTTAAACGCAATGTTGCCGAAAAACGCCTGGTCTTTACAACAGATTTGGCAGCAGGCATTAAACACGGCAGGGTTATCTTTTTGGCAGTAGGTACTCCGCCCGGTCCCGACGGTCACGCCGACATGCAGTATGTTTTCAAGGCAGCAGAAAACATCGGCGAGTATATAAATGAATATAAAGTCATTGCCGATAAAAGCACAGTGCCTATAGGTACTGCCGACCGGGTAAGAGATATCATAGCCTCGCGCACCGCTCTGGAATTTGATGTTGTATCCAATCCGGAATTTCTGAAAGAAGGCGCTGCCATTGACGATTTCATGAAACCCGACCGCATTGTAATCGGCTCCTCCAGCCGCAAGGCGGAAGAAATTATGCGCGAACTCTATGCGCCTTATGTACGCAACAATCACCCTGTTATTTGTATGGATATACGCTCAGCCGAACTCACCAAATATGCAGCTAATGCCATGCTTGCTGTGCGCATATCCTTTATGAATGAAATAGCCGGTCTCTGCGAAAAAGCCGGAGCCAATATCAAAAAGGTGCGCGACGGCATAGGATACGATTCGCGCATCGGCATGAGCTTTCTTTATGCCGGCGCTGGTTACGGCGGCAGCTGTTTTCCCAAAGATGTAAAAGCCGTTATTAAAACTGCCGATGATTATGGACTTGATTTTTCTATCCTGAAAGCAGTTGAAAATGTCAATAATACCCAAAAACTGCTGCTGGTAAAAAAATTTGAAAACTACTGGAAGAAACAAATAAATTCAGGAAAAAGTAAAATAAAATCCCTATCCGATTTAACAGCTGCGGTCTGGGGCCTTTCTTTCAAACCCAATACCGATGACATGCGCGAAGCCCCGGCCATTGAAATCATCCGCAGGCTGCAGCAGCTGGGAATAAAAAAAATTGCGGTTTTTGATCCGGAAGCTGCTGCTGAAGCCAAAAAAACTTTCGGCACTTCCATACAATACTGTAAAACCGATTATGATGCGCTGAAAGGCGCCGATTCCCTTTTCCTGATGACCGAATGGATGGAATTCAGAAATCCTGATTTTGAAAAAATGGCGGCGCTCATGAATCATCAGGTGATTTTTGACGGAAGGAATATTTACGACAAGGAAAAGCTCCTTCAAAACGGATGGTTTTATGAAGGCATCGGTATCGGGCAATCCGATTTTATCTGACAATATCGTCTTTCCGGCCGGCGCCCGGCGCCTGGTTATTAAAATCGGCAGTGCGCAAATTACCTCAGGCGGTAAAATCAACAGCAGCAAAATCCGCAAAATCGTTTCCGAATGTATCAGTCTTATAAAACAGAAAAAACAGATAATCCTGGTATCTTCGGGGGCCATTGCCTCGGCGCGCTTTCTTTTCCCGGCCGGCTATAAACTTTCATTGATTGAAAAACAGGCTCTGGCCAGTATAGGCCAGGTGTTTCTCATGGAATATTACAAAAAAGCCTTTGGTTCTGCAAAAATCCCAGCC
>DNNS01000265.1:5778-6679 GCA_003497555.1 Spirochaetia bacterium | reverse complement strand
TACAATCTCACCGGAATCCTTACAAATTCCCCATTTTAAAAGGGTGCAAATTTATTTCTTGGGTAAATAAAACAATAAAGTATATTTTGATAAAATTCATAGAAATTAATTCTCACGGAAAGTAAAAAAAAAAATTAAAATCCGAGTAAGTACAAACTTTTTAAGATTTACTTTTAACTTTCTTTTAAATCAGGAATATTTTATAATAAAAGAATCATGATTTTAAAAATCATTATCCTGTTTTTTGCTGCAACACTATCTGCCCGGGAACCCGCGGTTTTTACACAGATTAAAAACTCGGCTGTTAAAAAAGCAATTTCTTTAATCCCCTATAAAAATTCGTTTATTCCCGCTTTGGATAAAAAATTTAATTATGACTGCTCCGGGCTGGTACTGGCTGCTTATTATTCGGCAGGCTATGATTTGTTAGCCATATCCGGTAAAAAAAAGCTTTCACCGGATATGGCGAAAAACATATATATGCTGTTTCCTGAAGCCAAAAATACCAACCGCACACTCAAGCCGTCAGCCGGCGATTTGATATTTTTCAACAACACTTACGATAAAAACCGTAACGGAAAGTGGGACGACTTTCTTACCCATGTTGCTATTATTGTTAAAACAGACCCAGATGGAACAATCTCTTTTATACATGTTACCGGGAAAGGTATTGTAAAGGAATATATTAATCTTTCTTTCCCGCAGCAAATGACCCGGCAAGGAAAAATAATTAATTCATATTTACGGGTACGGCCGACATCAGATCCGGTACGTATAAAATATCTTGCTGCCAATTTTTTTTACTGTTTTCTGGTACTGTCGCCATAGAACCAAAATTATCCCCTCTTCTGTTTTTTTCTATTCAGGATGTCGAAATAAACCCATCTGCTTCATCGCCTGC
>DNNS01000265.1:0-5769 GCA_003497555.1 Spirochaetia bacterium | reverse complement strand
GAATTCTGATCAGGAAGCAGTTTTAAATCTCAATAATCACACGCTTGATTTATTGTGGTACGGTTTTAGAGTAATACGTGTGGAAATAACATCAGCCGCAGAATAAACCGTTAATATAAACAGAAATTTTTTTCTGCGGCTTTAATTTGTTAAAAATCAGTTATTTTATTGGAAGCAAAATCTGCTTATTTCAGAAGATTCTGCATCAATATTGCCGCTACCAGGGAAAGAATAGCGTAAAATTCCGGGAAAGCGCCGAGAATAATAGTATTTCCGGAAACATTGTGTCCACTGCCGATAGCTGCAATCCCGCTTGCGCAGATTTTGCCCTGATAAATTGCTGAAAGCATGCAGGCCAGACCCATGGCAATTCCTGCCCCAAGTACCACTGCGCCCTGCATCATGGTGAAATCCGGTTTAATTACGCCGCTGTAGATGATAAAACCTACAAAACCGTAAATCCCCTGTGTGGCAGGCATGGCAAAGGGAACAAAACACGCGCCGAAAGCATCCGGCTTTTTTTTAAGAGCCCCGAGTAAACTCTGCCCGGTTATGGCAAGGCCTGCTGCGGAACCAGTTCCTGAAAGCCCAACCATTATTCCAAGCCCAATCATTGCTAGTAAATGACCCATGAAAATCCTCCTGAAGATTTATGGTAAATTTTAATTTTTCGCTGTTTTGGCAAAAGGCGTATATGGTTTGGCTCCGCCTTTAAAATCCACATTTTTATAAAATTCTACAAAGATTAAACGTACAGAATGCACATAAGCGCCGAGTGCGGAAAGGGCAAAATTAAGAAAATGTCCGAAGAGCAGAATAATAACAGTGGCAGCAGCCAGCGGTGTTTTAAAATTCAGCGTTCCTTCAGGAGTACGTATCAGCATAAAGGCAATATTATTGAAAGCCAGCCCCAGCAAACCGCCGGCCAGTCCAAGCGCAAAAAGACGAAGGTAAGAAAGTCCGTCAGCCAAAAAACCGGTTACCGTATTATAAATGCCGATAGCCTTGGAAAGACCGTCACCCCCAGGCATAAGTATGGTAAATATTATTAGCATTAAAAAACCAAAACCGAGAAAATAATTTATCTGAAAGTCAAGACCGGAAATATTGAGGCTGTATAAATATGTTTTAGCCTGTAAAACTTCAAGCATTCTGCCGATTTGGATATTTCCGATTGAAAATTCGTTAATGCCGAGAAAACCGGTTGATGCTACCCAGATAATCAATCCGGAAAACATAACCAGCTGTGAAACCGGCACCATGGCATGAAAAATCGTATCATTGCGCAGCCTGTTAAAAAACTGCATGAGCATTCCGAGGGAAATCTGTATCCCGCCGATTAAAATAGCAAAAGAAATAGCCGGGAAAACGGTTTTGCTGTCTTTTACATAACTGCTTAAAAAGGTCAGACGCGAGGGCGAATCAATTATGCCTGTTCCCCCGTCGGAACTGAAAAGTGAAGCGCCGAAAAAGCTGTTAAGAAAAAATCCGTTAAGTATGGTAGCTGCTGCCATAAAAAGACCAAGTACAAAAATGGGACGCATTTTATCGGATGCTTTAAAAATCATGATTAAGGCAGGAATAAAAAGCAGAAGCCCGTAACCGATATCTCCCAGGCACATACCGTAAAAAAAAGTAAAAAAAGGTGCAAAAAAAGGAGTGGGATCAATTTCGGAATAATGCGGCAGAGAAAACAGCCTGGTAATAACCTCATATAATCTGGTAAATGCATTGTTTTTAAGTTTTACCGGAATTATATCGGTTTTAAGCGGTTCTTCTATAATATAAGCAAATTTAGCAGCATCAAGAAAAGCCAGTACATCTTTTTCACAGGGAGCAGGAATCCATCCCTGAATATAATAAATAGAGCCTTCGGATTTGGAAGAAAGACTGACCTGGGCTTTTTCAAAAAAAAGGCTATCGTCAATTTGGACAGCAGCTTTTTGCAGAATTGCCCGGCAGGGTGCAAGAGAAATAATTTTTTGAACAGCATCCTGATTTTGTTTTTCAAGATTGCGCATTTCGCTGTTTATTTCCGCTGCTGTTTTTTCAGGAAGTCTGGTTTGTTCAAAAGGAAGCACAACAGCGCTGCGGGTAAAAGCAGCGCAAAACAGCGTGCTGCCGGTTTGATTTATTTTTTCTATTGTAATGTTTTTATAGATTTCTGCCGTAAAATCCGTTTTTTCGTAATCCCGGGCCGATACTGAAAAAAAATAAATATTAATGCCTGCAACCCGGCATTTTTGGATTTTTTCCCAGGAAAAATTTCCCCAGGGTTCAAGCTGCAGCGCTTCTTTTTTTAGGATTTCGCATCTCTGGGTATTTTTATCTATTAAATCAGCCTGTTCAATAATACGGGAGCAGGCTTCGTGTGCTGAAATTGGAGAAACAGCCGGCAGAGAACTGTTTTTAATATGGTTTTTTAAAATATCAAGAGCCCTGGTGTAAAGAGATCGTTCTTCAATGAGGGATTCAATGCGTTTGCTGAATTTTCCCTGTTCTATATCAAGATGTACGACTCCGAATTCCTGCAGCCGGGCAAGAGCCGTCTCGCGCTCCGCGTGAAAAAGCAGCAGCGACAGCTTTTTCATTTTTTCAATCATAACGCTGCCTCCTTCGCGCGGTTTCTTTCTTTAACGATTTTCTGGGATGATTTGGAAAGATTTTCCTCGTCTTCCATGAATCTTTTTATTTTAATAATGGCATCTTTGAACTGGGGAATCTGAACTTTTTCATAGAGGTTGACTTTTTGGGTAGTTTTTTTTCTGGCATAGTTCAGTGTTATGAACTGTTTTTCGGTTATGCCGATTTCAGTAGAAAGCGTTATTATTTTTTTAATGCGTTCGATTCCTTCAGGAAACCAGGCTTCGGATGAGAACAGCGGGAAATCGGTAATTTTAAAATTAACTTCATCAAGGATTGGGATTTTTATACCCGCAATTTTACGGGATGCAACTTTAAGCGATGAAACGCTGATTAAATCGGGAAACTCGCACCAGTAGCGGTTTATTGATTCCTGGGCGGAGAGTATAATACGATAGCTGTTTTCAAGCTCGGCTTTTTTATCCGAGATTTTTTTAACTTCCACGCGCAGGGCCGCTTCCTTGCTTTTCAGCGTAGGCAGGGCTTTTTCCCTGATCTGCAGCTGCCGCCGCATGATCTGCATGGAAGTTTTGTTATACTGAAATTTTACAGCCATTTTTTAACTAGTCTTTCCAGTATTTCTTGATAAAATCTTCTTTTATTCCGACTTCATGCTTTTTAAAATATTTGGAAAAAAGCTGCCAGCCGGTATCAAGCATTTCCTGAACTTTTATATTAATGTCAATAGCAAGAAGTTTCATGGAATAATCCCTGGCAAAAGAAATACAGCGCTGATCGTATTCTGTAAGATCAAAACCGTTTTCCTGTTTGGTTTTGGCATTGGCTGCATCGGAAAACAGTCGCACCAGTGTATTCATAACCTGCGGATGGTCGGCCCGGGTTTTTTTACCTATTACAATCTGTTTTAAACGGGAAAGGCTGCGGAAAGGGTCAACAATAACCTTGCCTATATCTGTGTCGCGGCGCAGAAACAGCTGGCCTTCGGTAATATAACCGGTATTGTCGGGAATAGCGTGCGTAATATCCCCTTCATTGAGAGTAGTAACCGCAATAATGGTAATGGAACCTCCGTGCGGAAACTGTACGGCTTTTTCGTAAATTTTTGCCAGGTCACTGTAAAGAGAACCGGGCATGGAATCTTTGGAAGGAATTTGGTCCATTTTATTTGATACAATAGCCAGTGCATCTGCATAGAGAGTCATATCGGTCAAAAGCACCAGTACTTTCTGTTTTTTGTCATCGGCAAAATATTCAGCGGCAGCAAGCGACATATCTGGCACTAAGAGGCGTTCTACCGGAGGATCTTCAGTGGTATTGATAAAACAAATGATTTTATCAAGCGCTCCGGCATTGGTAAAAACATTTTTAAAATACAGATAATCATCATTGGAAAGTCCCATGCCGCCTAATATTATTTTATCGGCTTCTGCGCGCAGGGCGACATCTGCCAGTACCTGGTTATAGGGCTGATCAGGGTCGGCAAAAAACGGGATTTTCTGCCCGGTAACAAGCGTGTTGTTTAGATCAATGCCTGCTATGCCTGTGGCAATAAGTTCGGAAGGCTGTTTGCGGCGCACCGGGTTAACCGAAGGCCCGCCGATTTCACGTTCTTCACCTTCAACTGCCGGACCGTTATCTATTGGNNCGGCCTGCCAGGAGTTCGCTTACTTTTAAGACCGGAGGACGGCCGAGAAAAACAACTTCAGCATCAGTACCGATTCCCTCCGTGCCTGGAAATATCTGCAGGGTAACAAGATCGCCGGTAATTTTTACTACCTGGGCCGGCCGGCCGTTCACAAAAGCCATTTCTTCATTACCGGCTCCCTCGGCATGCAAAGAGCAGGTAGCCTTGGTTATCTGGGAAAGTTTGGTATAAACTTTTTGAAAGGCTTTGGTCTGCATTAGATTCTCCTTTGCGCGAGCAGTTTCTCGAGATCAGCTTCATATTTTTTAAAATCATCGGATTCATAAACCGAATAATTCATTTGTTTCATTAAATTAATAACCTGCTTGAAAAAAGTGGTAATTTCTTCAAAGTTTTCAAATTTAAAACTTGTATCGGCAATGGAAAGTACCTTGTTTAAAATATATTTCTGCCGGTTAATAGGGCAATTCATATCTACCTTGTCAAAGGCATCCTGCTGAAGTACGGTAAAATCTATAACTTCACTTTTCCAGTAGCGCAGGTGATATTCAAGCGGGACCGCATCATCGCCAAGAATATTGATCTGGTCGTAAGCTTCCTGCCCGCGCATTACAATGTCTTTGGCTTTATTAACAAGAACCGTCCAGCCTTTTTGTATATGTTCATCGGAATATTCGAGAAATTCCGGATATTCAAGATATTTGGAATAAGATTCTATAGGCGCAATAGCCGGATAGCGTTTGGAGTCTGCGCGTTTTTGGGAGAGTGCGTAAAAACAACGCGCAGCCTTGCGGGTAGATTCCGTTACCGGTTCTTTTAAATTTCCTCCGGCCGGCGACACTGTGCCAATAAAGGTAATAGAGCCTGTGCTGTTATTATTAAGATAAACAAATCCGGCGCGGGAATAAAAAGTGGCAATAATAGCGGAAAGATCCATAGGGAAAGCATCAGGCCCGGGAAGCTCTTCGAGGCGGTTTGACATTTCGCGCAGAGCCTGGGCCCAGCGCGAAGTAGAATCAGCAAGCAGCAGGACTTTTAAACCCATACTGCGGTAATACTCTGCAATAGTCATGCCTACATATACGGAAGCTTCACGCGCCGCTACCGGCATATTGGATGTGTTGCATATAATAGTGGTGCGTTCCAGAAGTTTTCTGCCGGTACGCGTATCGATCAGTTCCGGGAATTCAGTGAAGATTTCCACAACTTCATTTGCGCGTTCACCACAGGCTGTAATTATGATTAGATCAGCTTCGGCATTTTTGGCAATAGCATGCTGCAGTACGGTTTTTCCGCAGCCGAACGGCCCGGGAATAAAACCGGTGCCGCCTTCGGTTATGGGATTAAAAGTATCAATGGTACGCACACCGGTTTCAAGAATTTTAAATGGCCGCGGTTTGGATTTATAATTATGCGAGGCAACTTTAACAGGCCAGCGCTGTACCATGGTGACTTTCAGGATTTCTCCGTTTCCGGTATCGATTTCCGCTATTTGATCGGTAATTTTATAATCGCCTTCG
>DNNS01000354.1 GCA_003497555.1 Spirochaetia bacterium | reverse complement strand
GCGCTTATTATTTCAGTTTTAAGTTTTTCGATGAGTTCCATGCGTGCTCCTTGCCGGTATTTTACTATTATTTTGAATTTTATACCTGGTTTTTTTTCTTCCATTCCTGGAAAAAATCAGGGATGGTAAACAGCAGTTCGCCGTTTTTATTCATAAAAACCTGGGTAGATTCCCCGCTGGCGCATAATGTCCCAAGTGCTTTATTCATCACCCGATAGGTAAAAATAATTTTTGCGGCTTCGCAGGGTACAAAGGTAATTTCGGAAATAAAAATATCGCGGTAGTGCAGGGGGGATCTCCAGGAACAGCGCATATCAACCAGCGGTGCGGAAAATCCATTTTCATACATGGTAAGATATTCAAGCCCGTATTTTTCTCCGAACACCTCGCGGCTGTCTTCAAAATATTTTATATAATTACCGTGCCAGACAATACCCAGCGGATCCGTTTCGGAAAAACGAACCGGTCTTTCGCAGGAAGCGGTTAAAAGAGCAGGCATTATGTTTTTCTTTCCCAGATTTCAAAAATGCGCATTTCACATTGCGCTAAAAGCCTGTCTTTACAAAAAACCTTTCCGCAGCTTAAATTGGCGTTTAGCACGCGCTGGGTCAGCTCGCTTCTGGTAAAAATAACGGACCCGGCAGCCGGCAGAGCGTATATTTTTAAATCGCGTATCAGTCCTATAAATCCTACCGGAGCGTCTTTGTCTTCGTCTTTGTACCAGTAACCGGCATGTAAAGCCGAGGTTTGCGCCATATGCTCGATTAATCCCGGTTCGATCAGCAGGCCGGAATCAAAAAAAATATTATCTTCTTTAATAGTGAGTTCGGAGGTGATTTTTTCCCTGGTGATTTCAATAATACGGTCTACCAGCAGCATGGGAGCCCGGTGGGGTATATAGCTGGTTACCGGCCGAAAGTTTTGAGCTTCTGACATAAGCCGGAAGTTACTGGTCTTTTACCCGCTCATGAATGTAATTGTAAAGATCGCCGAGTGTGCGGATGGCAGTGAGCTCTTCGTTTTTAACCTTGAAGCCGAAGTTTTTTTCAATCAGTACAACGAGATCTACCAGATCAAGACTGTCTATTTCAAGTGTTTCTATAATATTGGCATCGGGCCGCAGTTTATCGCGTTCAACTTCAAAATCTTCTACTATAAAATTATTGATTTTCTCTATAACCTGCTCTCTGGTCATGCTTTGTCTCCCTGCTTATGCGGAAATTTTTTTTATTATCAGAACCGAATTGGTACCGCCGAATCCGAAAGAATTGGAAAGAACGGTATTGATTTTAGTATCAAGGGTTTTGGCCACTATGGCAAGTTTGGCTGTGAATTCGTCGGGATTTTCAAAATTGATATTGGGCGCAACAAATGAATTCTGCATCATGAGCAGGGAATAAACAATTTCACTGGCTCCCGACATCCAGCATTCATGCCCGGTCATGGATTTGGTGGAGCTTACCATGGGAGTTTTTTCTCCGAAAATCTGCGTAATAGCTTTGGCTTCATTGCTGTCGCCCACCGGCGTGGATGTGGCATGGGCGTTGATATAATCTATTTCCCCGGTTTTTATACAGGCATCTGCCAGGGCTTTCTGCATGGCGCGGGCCGGGCCTGTGGCATTGGGTCGGGAAATATGATCTCCGTCGGATGAAAAACCCCAGCCGATGATTTCTGCAAGAATTTTTGCGCCCCGTTTTTGCGCTGATTCCAGCGATTCAATAACAATTGCAGCAGCTCCGCCGCCCGGTACCAGGCCGTCCCGATCGCGGTCAAACGGTCTGGAAGCTTTTTGCGGTGCAGACTCGCGTACTGAAAATGCGGAAAGCCCGTCAAAACTGGCCATGGAATAAGCGTTTATTTCCTGGGCGCCTCCGCAGAGAATCATATGCTGTAACCCGTGGCGGATAAGATGATAGCCTATGCCTATGGCATGCGAACCGCCGGCGCAGGCGCCGCTTACCGTAAAATTAATGCCCTTTAAATGAAAAATAGTCGCCAGATTCATGGTAACTGTGGAATTCATTGATTGAAAAATATATTCGGAACCGAGCANNAACCGAGCAGCATGGTATCGCGTTTTTCTTTCATTATTTCGCAGGTTTCCACCACAGCGCGCGCCGAACTGTCATTGCCGAAAAGTACGCCTACTTCATTTTCATCAAGATAAGCCTGATCAACAGCTGAATTTTCAAAAGCCTCTTTGGCGGCCAGATAGGCGAACTCGCCCTGTTCGGCTAAATTATTGCGCAGCTTGCGGTGCAGCATGCCTTTTAAATCAGGCAGATCGACTTTGGAAGTAAGGGCTGAGCGGAATCCCATTTCTTTTCTGGCCGGATCAAAAATAATTCCGGATTTTCCCTGATAAAGAGAATCTCGTACTTCAGGTAAAGATTTTCCCAGGCAGGAATATATGCCGGCGCCGGTAATTACAACTCTGTTCATTTTAATCAGCCGGTTCCTAGTATAATCCGCCGTTAATGGAGATAACTTCGCCGGTAATGTATGAGGATTTTTCAGAAGCCAAAAAAGCCACCAGATCTGCGACTTCATGCGCTTCGCCGAAACGCTGCAGGGGAATCATGGATTTAAGGTTTTTTTCATCAAGGCCGTCAGTCATGTCGGTTTTAATAAAACCGGGAGCAACAGCATTAACCGTAACGTTTTTTTTGCCAACTTCCTGGGCTAAAGCCTTGGTAGCGGCAATTAAACCGCCTTTGGAGGCTGAGTAGTTTGTCTGCCCGGGCAGACCTTTTAAACCGGAAAGAGATGCAATGTTGATTATCCGGCCGAATTTTCCGGTGAGCATGTTTTTTAAAAGCAGTCTGGTTACATAAAAAAAACTGTTCAGGTTGGTGTTAATTGTGTTTGACCACTGTTCGGGATTCATAAATACCATAAGATTGTCATGCCGAATACCGGCATTATTGACCAGGATACTTATATAATCATCAGTATGGGTTTCAATATATTTCCCCAGAATGTTTTCTACGGACACCGGATCGGCAATATCGAATTTTAAAAGTTCGGCGCTTTTTTTTCTTTGTTTTATTTCGTCAAGTGTTTTCAGGGCTTCGGTATCATTACTGCGGTAATTAATAATTACATGAAAACCGTTCTCTGCCAGGGTTAGGGCTATAGATTTACCGATTCCGCGCGATGCTCCGGTAACAAGTGCAGTTTTCACAATAAAATTAACCTGTAATTAACAATTATTATTTATATTATAAAAATAAAATTATTTATATTTAATATTTTTATATTATATACTAAATTCGACTTAATTTCAAATTCGCCGGAACTCACAAATTTCCACTTTCAAAACAATGACAAGTGGAAATTTGTGAGATAAATACTTCCATAATCGAAGCAGAAAACCGCGGTAAAGTCTCNNGATTGACACCCGGCTGCTTATGCCTTACAATTGTCTATCTGTTAAAGTATGATTACCGTTATTATCATTTTATTGCTATTTCTGTATTCTTCTGTTAATGTTCAGGCGCAAAAATCCGTTGACAACGAAGTACTCAAACGCAAAGGTTCTTTTTATAAATATAAGTCAGAAGATGTCAAAGGCGGAAGCTATGTTTCCGGCGATGATCGGCGTAATTATCAAAAGCTGATCGAAGCTGCCGGACGGTTTTTTCGCGCTTGCCGGCAGGATTTTCCCGAACCCGGCCGCCAGGTGCAGAAATGTTATAAGCATAACCGTACATTACTGCCGGGCGGGAAAAATACCAATCCGGCTGTCAGTGTTACCGCAGCCCAGCCCCTTGCTTC
>DNNS01000588.1 GCA_003497555.1 Spirochaetia bacterium | reverse complement strand
ATTTTAGAAATATTGAATTTGCCTATATAATTAAGCAAATACCATAAAAACGGTTTGCCGTTAACCGGAGCCATTGGTTTGGGCAGAGAAGATACAACCTTTTGCAGACGAGTGCCCAGGCCGCCGGATAAAATAATAATTTCCATAATTTAGTTTTTTTTTGATGTTGCTGAAATTATATACAATATTTTTAACAAAGTCAAAGCAGGGTGCAAATTTATTTCTTGGNNCAGGGTTTTCGGCCAGCCACTAATAGAGACAAATTTGAACCCTTTGTAACATTGGTTACTGAAATTATATTTAAAGTATATTATAATATACCTATTATTTCAATAGGAATACAAGGAGAACAATATGTCAAATTTTCATGAATGCGGATGCCCTGGATCGCAAATCATTGATCGGAGAGAAGAAGACGGAAGCGATGCTCCATCAGATAGCGTACCGTCTGAACTGAAACAATGGCCTATTCAAATGCATCTGGTATCACCGGGAGCGCCTTATTTTAAAAATGCGGATATTGTTATTTCTGCAGACTGCGTGGCTTATGCGCTTGGAAATTTTCACGGTAAATATCTGCGTGGAAAGTCACTGGCCATTGCCTGCCCAAAACTCGATGACGGACAGGATGTATATGCAGAAAAAATTAAAGCCCTGATTGATGAGTCCAAAGCCAATACAATTACAGTACTTATCATGCAGGTGCCGTGCTGTGGAGGATTACTTCGTTTGGTAAAGGAAGCGGCAGCCGGCGCATCCAGAAAAATCCCGATCAAAGCCATTACGGTAAGTCTGCAGGGCGAAATCCTTTCAGAAGACTGGGTAGCTGCTTAAGGATAACAACATGGAAGAAAAAATCAGCAGGGAAATGACTTTTCAGCAGGTGATGGAAAGAAAACCCGAAGCAGCCGAAATCATGATGAAATACGGCCTCCACTGCATAGGCTGCCATATTTCCGCCTATGAAACCGTGGAAGAAGGCGCCAGGGCGCATGGAATTTCAGAAGATAATATCGATAATCTTTTAAGTGAGCTTAATAAAATATGAACATCGATGCAAAAATTATTCTGGACACAGGCATCAAACCTCTGATTGATCAGTTTCCGCCTGTGGCTTCAATACTTGAGAAATATCAAATCGGATGCGTTACCTGCGCCCAGGGCTCCTGCCGTCTGCGCGATGTCGTGGAAATTCATAATCTTTCCCCGGAAAACGAGGCTGAACTTTTCCGCCAAATCGCAGAAGCCGTTTTCCCGGGAGAAAACATATCCATACCGGCTGTGGGCAGAACACAGCGCAGCAGTGTAAAAAATTTTTCTCCGCCCATACAGATGCTGGTTGAAGAACACAAACTGATAAAGCGTCTTTTAACACTGCTTCCAGACATGTTAAAAAAAATCAGTCTGCCGGAAGATAAAAATCGTTTATCTTCCGCAGCTTGGTTCATCAGAAATTTTGCAGACCGCAGACATCATGCCAAGGAAGAAGATCTGCTGTTTCCCGAGTTTAATCCCTGTCCGGAGATCATCAGCGTAATGTTTGCTGATCATACAACAGGCAGAAATTTTGTAAAAGGAATTTTTTCCGGTCTGGAAAATAATTCTCTTCATGAAATCACGCAAAACCTGGAAGGTTACCGTAATCTGCTTTCAGATCATATCAGGCGGGAGGATGAAATTCTGTACCCGTGGATTGACAGTACACTTTCCACCGGCAAGACAGGCAGGCTTTACAGTCAATTTATCAATGCTGAAGATAGTTTCCCGGATTCACGCGAAAAATATATTTCCATTATAGAAAGCCTTGAATCTGCTTACCGCTGAGCGCTCCGCTTACTGAGCTAATGATGCCCTGCTTTTTGGTTTTGGAGTCCTGGATCCTGAAGTATTATGGCCTGTTATTGCGCTGAAAAAAGGAATCAGCAGGAAAATAATTTTTTCATAAATTCGTTTTTTTTAAGCAGGCCGCAGGAGCCGGTTTTAACGCTTATTTCATTGTACTTGCTGCTGTTTACCGGAAAAAACGGGCCGGATATCAAAAACGGAACCGGTGTGCGCGTATGGGCCCGCAGATGTACCGGTACCGGATGATCCGGCAGGCATGCAATTACCAGATTATCGGATTTTTCCGGATAACCGGCTTCATGTAAAAAATGGCCAAGCAGTTTTTCATCAAAAAGTTCTATAGCCCTGATTTTTTCCGGTAAATTTCCCATGTGCGATACTTCATCAACACATTCGAGATGACAGAAAACAAAATCATGCGATTCAAGCATTTTTAAAGCTGCTTCGGCCTTGCCGGTAAAATTGGTGTCGGTAAAGCCGTTAGCACCTGACACTTCGCAGATTGTCATTCCGGAAAGACGGGCAATGCCTTTTATAACATCAACTGCTGTAATAACTGCGGCTTTTTTATTATACATATTTTTAAAGGACGGGAATAACGGTTTTTTCCCGGGTGACCAGGGCCAGATGGAATATTCCAAATCGTCTGTATTAAAAGGAGCAAGAATTTTTTTTGACGCATTGATTAATTCAATCAGAAGATTCGCTGCAGTTTCCGCTTCTTTTTTCAGGGCACAGGGGTATATTTCCCGGCAGATTTTCCCGTGCGAAGAATCAGGCTTGGCATAACCGATTTTATCCGAAAAACGGCTGCCTTTCAGGATTAAAAGATGACGATAGCTTGTTCCGGCATGAAATTTAATTTCCGGATTTTCAAGATTTTTTTTAAGTATTTTTATCATTTCACCGGCTTTTTGATTATCAATGTGCCCGGCGGAATAGTCATGCAGAATACCGTTTTTTTCATGTATAATATTACAGCGCAGGGCGATTTCATCATCAGCCAGTTTTATACCCAGGCCGCTTGCTTCTATGGGGCCCCGGCCCGTATAAACGGAAAGATCAAAACCCAGAACCGAAAGATTGGCAACATCGGAAGAAGTAGGATACGGTTCCGGCAGGGTAAGCAGTTCGCCCATAATGGAATGTTGCGCCAGTTTATCCAGATTGGGAGTGTGTGCTTTCATTAAAGGAGTAAGGCCGTCAAGCTCAGGCAGCGGTTCGTCAGCCATTCCGTCAATCAGAAAAACAATGTGTTTTTTTTTATTCATCTTTTCAGGGCAAAAAAAAGGCCGGCATAAGCCGGCCTTTCTGTAAATTCATAAGGTATTTTTTTCAGAAAACCAGATGATAGCTTACAACTACTCCGGCAAAAACCACCGATACCATGGACATAAGTTTAATGAGAATATTTAGAGACGGACCGGCAGTATCTTTGAAGGGATCGCCGACTGTGTCGCCGATAACTGCAGCGCCGTGTATGGGGTTTTTACTCCCGTCAGGAAGTTTTTTTCCGCCCAAGTTTCCTTTTTCAATATATTTTTTGGCATTAT
>DNNS01000413.1 GCA_003497555.1 Spirochaetia bacterium | reverse complement strand
GATTTGTTTCTTTTCCGTTATTATCTGGTAATAAAACTTGCCTGGCCGTTGTTCTGGATTGCCATGTTTATTATACTTTTTACCCGCAGCTGGCATCTGAAAAAATATCTGTTTTCTCCTGCTCCGATTCTGTATATAGCCCTTTATATACCGCTATCCTGCATACTTTTTTTACTTATTGCCTATATTGCGGTATTGGCGGGAATTAAAAACAGCAATGCTTTGTTAAGCCCGGCAGCAGCAAGCATAATAATAGCCTTNNTAAAGAAAGGACTTTCCGGCCAAGCACTATTTATGAATACACTTTCTGATGCTGATTTATCTTTTAGTCCTAAAATTCTTGTTGCGGATGACAGCGCATCCATGCGTGTAATTATGCAATCGAAGAATATGTTTCTGCTCATTCCGGAGTATTTTTCAGTCATTCATTATGTAATGAATGTCTTGCCAGGTTTTATCCGGAAAAATCATCATGAACAGGATTTTTTTTAAAATCATTGTATAACGATATTCTTTAATAACCATGATAAGGCATTTTTTTATGATGACAGTACCTGCTGCGTACCTTCGTAAAAAGCTCAGCCTCATATTTTCTTGTTAGTATCTCTCCCTGTTCCATAAATGGGGGCACATTGGTCAAACGCTGTTTATTAATACGCTCCAGTTCATACTGCAGAGCAATGTGAAGTTCTCTTGTAATATTATTATTTGCCGCAATATTGTTTTTTTCATGCGGATCCATATTTGTATCATACAGTTCTTTTTCTCCGTTCGGCCAAAATGTATATTTATATTTTTCAGTAACCAGAGTAAATGATGAACCGAAATTCGGTTGAGAACTGATGAGAATCGATTCCCGGTGATTATCTTCCGGAATTTTAATCAGACTCCTGCCCTGATGCCAGGGAACAGGCGGAAGACCGGCATAATCGAGAAAAAGAGGAGGGATGTCAAGAGTACTTACTGGTCTATGACAGCGTGAAGGCGCGATTTCCCGGGCGCGGATCATCAAAGGTATGCGCGCCGAACCTTCATAGGAGAAAAATTTCATAAACAGCCTGTGATCTCCCAGGGAATCGCCATGATCACTTGTAAAACAGACAAGCGTATTGTCAACCAGGTTTTCAGACTCAAGAGTATCAAGAATATTCCCCACCTGTTCGTCTATCTGGGCTATCAGGGCCAGGTAAGCTGTGCGAATATTATTTACTGTTGTATCGGTAAAATTTCCGGTTTCGGCGGATTCTTTATATCTGGAAACAACAAACGGGTAGGTTGCACTACCACGATCAATGCCGACAGGTTTTGGTATTTCTGTATGTTCTACAGTTTGTTTCCATTTTTTAATAGGATCATAGGGCGGATGCGGTTTGACAAAAGAGACTACAGAAAAAAACTGCCTTTTATTTCGTGCGCATTCCCGCAGATGATTTACTGCCTGATCTCCGTTCCAGCGGGTTACGGTTTTTTCCTCAGGCAAACATCCATCGGTTTCAAGAATGTCATAATTGGTAAGACCATGATCCCACTCGCTAAAACCGTTTTCCGCAAGCTCCCTGTGGTAGTCATCCAGGAACATACCGTCGCCTGTATCTTCCGAGAGCATCAGTTTTCTGAAACCGTACGGCCCCCGTACCGGGGACATGTGCATTTTACCCAAGGCCGCAGTGTCATATCCTTTATCAGCCAGAATTTCGGCTGTTGTCCTGATTTTACCGGGAATTTTATGAGGACAGGCAAGCGAATGCATACCGGTGAGTAAACTCATCCTCGCAGGAATACAGGAAGGGCTTGAACTATAGGCGCGGTCAAATACAATCGACTGCCGTGCCAGGCGCGAGATATTCGGCGTAACTGCAGGCCCTCCATAAGCTTCCAGAAAATCAGGTCTCAGTTGATCGCAGATAATTAACAGTATATTTTTAGTTGCTTGCACTTATAATTTTCCTTTATTATCGGCAGGTTTAAACATTGCCGTAAAACCTGCTGATAAAATTATTTTTGTTATCATCAGGATGTCGCAATGAACCCATCTGCTTCATTGCCTGCAAAAAGGCAACCGGCGACGTACTATTTTTTAGGTCGAGGATTGCATTTTTGCGACTCTTCGCATCCGGGCCCATTTCGGTATCCAGTCATTGTTTCAAATTGATAACCTGATGCGTAAGATAGATTTTAAAATGTCATCAGTACGTTTGTATTAATTCCATAAGTATTATAACACGAAAAAACTGATTTTTATTGTAATTGTTTTACTTTTTTTTATAAGTTTTTCTGTCTATGAATGAAAATTTTCAATTATATTTATATGAAAATCCACAAGCAGCCGGTTAACGTTTTCCTTTGTCTTATAAATTCTCGTTTTTAAAAAATAAAAAGTGTGAATTGGTAAGATAAATACTTCCATTTTAAAGTGGAAGTATAGCTCAGTTTTCAAGCTTTAATGAGAGCAAGGAAAAAAGTAAATAAACGCGGTAAATTCTCCCTTATGTGTGTGTAAGTACAGCCCGCTAAACTTTATTTTGATGTAAATTGCTGCTGTTTGCCGGTGTTATAAATAACAAAGCATTTAATAATCACGCAAGACACTCTCGGGATAATTTACTACGTTTTTCCGCCAAAACAGGGATTTTTAAGGTTTTAGGGTATGATTTTTTTTCTTGGGTATGCCTCTTTAGTCCGCAGAAAATGCTTGACAACATGGGGCATACTCTTTTTTCTCCCACTGTGCAAATTTATTTCTATTAGAAAGAAAAGCCCGCCCCTGTGTACTAAATTT
>DNNS01000132.1 GCA_003497555.1 Spirochaetia bacterium | reverse complement strand
GGGAGGAAGGCAATTTTTTTACCCTCAATGGAGCAGACAGTTATTAAATCCGAAGGTTTGCCGAACGGAGTATTAATATTAATTTCATCCAGAACTTCAGCCGCTTCGATATTATAAATTCCCGAACCGCCTATGACCGCGGTTTTGATATCTGTATATTTTTTCATTGCTTTATCCTGCTTTTATTATACTTTCAACGGGCAAAAAATTCAAAGTTTATTTGTGAGACGGGTGCAAATTTATTTCTTGNNTAAATATAGACGCGTACCCAAAAAAAAAGATCATACCCTCTTTTGGGTGATAAAAAGAAAATTAAATACAATTATGCTATAATAAAACATGCGAACCTTAAAACAGTTGGCTGTTTTCGTTATAATACTTAACATTACTATTACTGCCATGCCTTTTCTTGACCGCTCGGCAGCCCGCGCCGGAGGCCTTGATTATCCGCAGATAATAAAAAATCCTTTTTTAAAAATGCCGGACCGTAATCTGCTTGCTACCGCAGCCGAATACGCCTTGCCCGCAAGCGGTGAAATATATATTCTGGTGGTTCCGGTATTTTTTAGCGATTATAATTTTATTACCACCAACACCAATACCCTGACCAATTTTCTGAATGAAATATTTTTTTCCAATTATTTCGGGACTGTAACTCATTATTACAATGCCAATTCTTTCGGGCTGCTTAATATTAAAGGTATTGTGCTTCCGCCTCTTAAACTTCCTGAAATCCGCAGTTATTACGGCGATCAATCGCGCTACACCACATTTGCTATTGCCAGCGCCAACCTGGCTGCAGCTGCTGTTTCTACGGGAATTCTTTCCAAATATGACGCGAACCAAGATAATTATATCGACATAACCGTATTTATTCATGCCGGACAGGGAGCTGAAACATCAGCGTCTTCTTTAGATATTCATTCCCACACCAGCACTCTTTCCCCGGTAACCAATATTATTGCCGGAGCATCCGTATATAAATTCGGCAAATATATTATAGTCCCTGAGGTTATGAATATCAATGCTCATGATATAACCAACCTCATCACCATAGGAACCTTTACGCATGAACTTGGTCATTGCTTCGGCCTTCCGGACCTGTACAATACTTCTTCCCTGAATGCCGATATTGACAACAGTGTGGGTTCGGCAGCCCTGATGGATACCGGCGCCTATAATTTCATACGTTATCATACCAATACCAACACTATATTCCCAACCTATGGCTCATGCCCGGCACCGGTGATCGGCTTGCATAAAAAATTTTTAGGCTGGTTGAAATTTACCGAGGCTCCTTCGGGATTAAATAAAGTTACTGATTTTTCATCCGGCACCAGCAGCGAACCGCTGGTTTGTATAATTAAAGGTGCTAAAGACAAGGAATACTGGCTGATTGAAAACCGGCAAGGATCTTCTTACGATATCGGGCTTATGTCGTATCCATATTATATTTTAAGCAGCGAGGCACGTGAAAACCAAATCAGGGCCCAGGGGCTTCTGATCTGGCATATTGATGAAAGCGTGTATGAAATTTATTACAATAGTACATATGGATTCAATTCCGTTAATAACGACTATTTACACAGGGCGGTTGATATTGAAGAAGCAACTACCAACCAGTCTCTGGACACTGCAGGATACCTGACGGAAAAATCGTTTTGGGCCAGTAATCATCTTGACGGATTTTCCGACAATTCCAGGCCGAATGCCCGTTATTACGACAGCAGCCCCTCCGGTATCAGAATATCAGGCATTTCAGCCCCGGGACGGGAAATGAAATTTACCGCTACCGTGATTGATTATGCCGGTTTTTCAGCCCGGGCTTTTCCGGATCCTTTCTTTCCTGATCAAAACCGGGTTACAATTGCCGTAACGCTTGAGGGAGCGGCTGATAAAAATCCGGGTAATGAATATAAATATTATATCACCTCTCTTTCCGGCCGCATAGTAAAAACCATCGACACCGAGCAGATCAATACTATAAAAAGCGGGGAAAAGCTGGTTTTTATTACCCAGTGGGACGGGCGCGATAATTCAGGCCGTATTTGCAATGCCGGGACTTACAGATATTATCTGGAAACAGAAATATCAAAAGGCCTGGCCGGAACCGTAAGCATAAAGAGATGGCAATGAAAAAAACGGTTTTATTATTATTTTTAGCCGGAATTTATGCAGAAACCACAGGACTCGGCACCTCCGAGATTCCCCTGATTCCCCGCTCTGCGCGTCAAGATGCCCTGCATCCTGCAATTGCAGTTTTATTCGGAAAAGAAGCAGGCGACCACACCATAAACCCGGCATATATCAGCCCGGATCAAAAAAAGGCTTTTATAATTTCTCATATTATGCCGCAGATCATGGGCAATATCAATGATATTGAAACTTCGCTTTTTATTGAAAGTACGGCTGTTGACATTCCGATAAATCGATATCTGGCAGTGGGCGCGTCAGCATTGCTTTCTTTCTTGAGTAAACCTTCTTACAATGAAATTGCCGAAGCGGACGGTACCTATAGCGAAAATAATATGTGTTTTTCTTCGGCTGTACGTTTTACGCCCATGCCCAGGGAACAAACCAATAAAAATTTCAGAATGCCTCTTTCTTTGGGAGGTTCCGCTTCCCTGTATGTTTCATCAGTTGATCGCAACAGGGCATATGCAGCGCTTTTTTCAGCCGGCGCGGGTTTAAATATTCTTCGTTATATTGAAATTGCTCTTTCCCTGCGCAATGCCGGTACCAGACTTACTTACGGCTCTTACAAGCAGGCTTCTCCCTTTGCCATTGATTTCGGTTTTGCCTATACACTGGATAAAATTCCGCCCCTGCCGATTATTATCGGTTTCGGCTTGGAATATACTTACGGGCTTCCGCTGATGATGGCTCTGGGCCTTGATGCCTCCTTGAATTTTAAAACCGGCAAACAGATGTTTTTTCAGAAATTCGGTTTTTCCCTGGGATATACAATAGACGGCAAAGGCGAACAGCCGGGTAATGTTTCCCTTCATCCCTGGCTGCTGGTAAAAATAAAAAAAACCGATTTACGCATCAGCTATACGTTTCGTTTCCGTCAGCATGCAGGTTACAACAACACTGCCAGTCTTGAATTGCGGTATTAACGCAGGTTAAAAAGACGATTAGGCAGGAATACCGGGTAACCGCCTT
>DNNS01000404.1 GCA_003497555.1 Spirochaetia bacterium | reverse complement strand
AACTGGGGTATTTTTGCCAGGCATCATTGACATCAATAACATTAAGTTTTTCTTCGTCAGCCGAAAGAAAATTAGCGGCAAGTATTATACAAAATAAAATTTTTTTTAAATCTTTCATGCTTTATCTCCTGCTTTAAAGATCAGCCGTAAAACAGCTTTTAATGCAGTTAACTTAATATAACTATATTATAATCTATATAAGTTAATTATGCAAATTCTGCATAATTCCCCCAAAAGCATGGGGCAAGCAATAATTTTTAATTTTCAAAAGCTTTTTTCCATGTTGTTGAATTTTATTGATTTGTTTTTCGGAAGACATCACCGTATTAACCGCAGATTTGCCAGAAAGCACAGGGGAATAATCGAACATTATAAAGTTAAATCCGTTAAAATCAGTAAAGACGAACCTTTTGATTTTCATGTAGACGGAGAACTGTTCTGCGCTGAAAAAAGTAAAAATGGCAAATACACGGTAAAGTGCCGGGTAATCGGTAATGCCGTCAGTTTTCTGGTGCCGCCTCATTTTTTTGCCAAATTTCATCCTTTTTAATATTTATTTTTCCTGCCAATTTTTTATTAAAAATACTCTTATTTTTAACTGAATATTTATTAATCTACGTTAATATATATCTGGTTTTTAACAGAAGATATTTTATAGAGATGTTTTATGAGTTTTTCTTCCGTGATAGATAATCGCGCACAAGATACTATAGTTGTTAAACTAACCGGTGATTTAGATTTATATCAGATAGAACAATTTAAAAAGCAAATGACTGAAACTATTAACGGCGGCGTTAAAAAAATTATTTTTGATTTTGAATCGCTTAATTACATCGACAGTTCCGGCTTGGGAGGCATTATCACCTGTATGCAGCTCATGAGAAGTAAAAACGGCGCAGTAACTATCGCCGGCCTTAAAGACAGCCCGCGCCGGGTCTTTGAACTTACAAATATTGACAAACTATTTAAAATATATGCTGATGTTGATTCTGCCCTGGCTGCCGCGAATTAGGAGAAACTTATGATTTACCGTAAGCTCATTGTTGATGAATATAACGACCTTTTTGATATCGAAGGGTTGGAATATATCGAACTTTCCAGTGATTTTCCAAAAATACGCGAATATACCATGTCTATAGTAAATCAAGCGCCCGAAGACTTTAAAGAAGGTAACCTTCTGGAGCAGCAGATAAGTGAGATTATTAAAAATGGAATCAAGCACGGCAACAAGAATAACGCGCAAAAAAAACTAAAAATCTGGTATTCCTTCAAGAAAAGAGTCAGATTTATTGCTGAAGACGAAGGCGATGGTTTTCAAAATCTTGACGAATGGAACATTTTTTTTATGAATCGTCAAAAAGCGCTGGCAGAAAATGATTTTGATACCTTTGTGCAGCTTGCTAATTACCGCAGCAAAAGCAGCGATGAAAGCGACGGGGGCAATTCCCTGATTGCGGCGCTCGAATACTGGAACGGCGGAATGATCTGGAATCAGAAAAAAAACAAAATCGGCGTAATCCGCTGGTTTACGAACGGCTTTTCCAGAATATAAGGAATATCTGAAAATGTCGCCAGAATTTAAAAACTCAGTTTTAAAGAAAAAAGAATCAGCTGCATTAAAACAAGCAGCTGCTGCAGCTGACGGGCGGAAGTGTACAGAAAAACATGATGTAGTCTTTCAGGCTGAAATCATGGAATTAAGCGGCGAAACGGTTAACAAGCTTATTTCCAGCCGCTATTATGTTTTCTCTGATGAAGAAACACAGAATATAGCCAACAGTATTGCCCGTCATGACGAAATGCGCGCGCTTGCAGTTGTGAATCGTTCTATGATCGTGCAGGGCATAGTAATAAAATCAGAGTTATTCGAACTTCTGGGCAGGCCGTATTGCCGCGATGTTTTTAATAAACGAAAAATATCCGAAATTATGCATGAAGCCAGGTGCTTCCGCAAAGATATAAACATTTTTTATTTAGCCGAACTGGTTGATGCAGAAATGAAATCCATCGGCGTAAAATATTTTGTCGCTCTTGATGAGCGCGGTAAATATGCCGGAATTTTTTCTACCAGAAATTTATTGATTTATCTTTCCGAAATTACCAAAAAAGATATTAAACAGGCGATAAAACTGCAGAACAGTTTATTTAAAACCGTTAACTTTGAAAAAAATAATTTTTTTGAGTTATTTGCGGCGAACAATATGGCCCTGGGAGTGGGAGGCGATTTTCACCTGCAGTACAAGTACAGCAGTACTAACTGGCTTATTATGCTCGGCGATGTATCCGGCAAGGGCGTGGCCTCGGCATTTATAACCTCAGCCATAAGCGGAATCTTTTACAGCTATGATTTTTCCGGCGGAATTTATAACTTTGTAATCACCATGAACCGCTTTTTATTTAAGTGTTTCCAGATGGAAAAATTTGTTACCGCTGTTATCATGGATTTTAACGAGAAAACCGGTGAAATCGTACTCTGCGACATGGGGCATTCCATGGTATATGTTATGCGCGGTAAAAAATTCTTCCGCATGACTACCAGCGTTAAAAATCTGCCGCTCGGCATTGATCCTGATTTTGCTCCGGAAATCAACAAATACACGCTGCGGAACGGAGAACTCGCTTTTATTATTACAGACGGCGTAATAGAACAGATTAATTCCGCGCATAAAGAATATTCTATAGAACGCTTTTGCCGGATTATCAAAAAAAACAGCCATAAAGACATGAAAGGATTAGGAGAATTTTTGCTGAAAGATATCAGCGTTTACCGGCAATCCATGCCGCAGCATGATGACATTACTTTCATTTTTCTAAAATATCTGAATGATACACAAGAAATTACCGTAAAAGGAGAAACACATGAACCAGGAACTGAAATCAGGTAAAAACACAAGTCTCACAGCTGAAATAAGGCAGCTTAAAGTAACCGGCGCACTTCTAGAAATAAACTGGAGAAAGCAGACTTTTACTTCTCTTAAAGAAAACCCGGGTATTTTCCTGGAATTTTCCCCGGCTTCCGGAAAAAATTTCCGGGCGGGCGCAAAAATAAAATGGCTGGCAGAAAATTTTGAAAAGACAGTATCAGAACTGCTGTTTATACAATCCAGCATGTCGGCCGATGATTACAATCTGCTGATAAATTTATCAGAAACAAAATTTATGAAACCCGGCTCGGTAAATTTAGCTGTTAAATTGCTGGTATGCGGCGAAAAAGAATCCGCTCTTTCAGAAGATGTCAATGATGATGAGGTTAATTTCAGCGACCTGGCACTGGAAGACATAACCAGTCATTATTCTGAAAAACTCTTTTTGCCAAAACAGCTGCAGACGATATAACGTACTTGTAAATTTGTATTTAACAGACATTGCCCGGCTTTTTGCGCACTAATATAATACAAAAATTTAATTACAATTTTTGTATATGCTCATATTTTAAAAAATTATTTTTTTCCCCGCCAGATAAAAGTTGTTTTAAGCAGTTTAATATCCGTTTCTTTTTTTTTACTGTTGCAGTTATTCACCAGCATTTCCGCTCCTTTTTCCGCTGCTTCCTCATAAGGTACTATAATCGTGCCAAGAGGAAAACCTGCTTTTTGCGCATAACCGAAATGGCCGAAAACCGTAATCAGCATGTCTTCCGGAATGCGGATATTTTCGTGTTTAAGCAGGGATTCGGTCATTTCCAGATGTTCAAGGCCGATTAAAAACAGTCCGTCAGCCCGTCCGGGGGAGAGAAAAAAACTCCGTAATTTTTCCATTCTGGCTATCATGTCGTCGTGTTTATGAAACTCACAGACTAATGAAGAATCAAACTCCAATCCGGCAATAGTAAGGCCGGTGCAGAAAGCGTCTGCCTTGATTTTATTATGACCGCTGCCTAAGTCTGAGCCGACAAGCGCGATACGTTTTGCGCCGCGGCAAGCCATTGCCTGTATGGCAGCGTAAATTCCGACGGCATCGTCAATGTCTACGCAAAAATCATGTTTCGTCAGATACGGATGAACAACCGTATAGGGAATACCGGTTTTTTTAACAGACTCAATAAAAGAAAGCATTTTATCTTCCAGAAACAATACACCGTCGGCGTTGTTTTTACGCACACATGCTGTCATGGCCTCGATATTATCAGTGATTTCAAAAAAATTTATTTCGCAGGAATATTTTTCCTGGGCATTGAGAAGCCCCTTCTGGAATAAACCGAAAATATTCAAATCGGAAGCTGCAGGTTCATGGCTAATGAAAACTGCAATTTTTACAGGTTTAAAAGAGCGCACTGCCGGCAAGTTATCAATAAATATACCCCGCCCGACATGAGTATGAATAATGTTTTCTGCTTTCAGCTCTCTTAAAACCCGGCCGATTGTAGCGTAACTGGCATTAAAGCGTTTCATTAACTCGCGCTGGGTAGGAAATAAATCGCCGACACGGTAGCCGGAAGATATTTCCCGGCGCAGAAGCAAGCGGATTTGCTCGTATTTAGGGGTTTTATATGGTATTTTTTTCATAATACATCCTGTCTATTCTGCAGATACTATAAAACTGTTTTTTCCAGACCGGGATATATTTCCGTCAGCCGGGCATGCTCTGCCGTGCTGATTTTGAAAATATTACCGCGCTTCCCGGCGGTATAAAGAAAAGTAGCCAGATAAAAAGCTTCCCGCGATGTATTTTTGTATTTTTGATAAGCAAGCCCGGCTTCATCGGCATGAGGTGCAAATTTAAATTCCGCTTTTTTTTTCATGACCGCTTCTGTAAAATAACATTGATGATTCGGCGAGATATCAGTTTCAATCGAAAAAAAATCGTTTATAAACCGTGAAAAAAAAATTTCCGACCCTATGCTCTCCGCCTGCAGATAAAAATATCCCTTGTGGATATTAAGCAGGGCCAGAGGCATATTGCCTGACTGGGCGTAAAAATCACTGGCCAGAAAAAAAATTAGGGGAAAGGCTGCCGGATCATTCTGCAAGGCGGCAGGCAGCAGGCTGAAAAACCTTTCGCTGCGGTTTTCCAGGTGGCACAGGCGCATGTCGGTAAAAAGATCAATTTCTCCGCCTAAGGATAGAAATTTTCTTTTTTCTGCTGCATAAACCGAATAAAAAAGCATGGCAAAATCCGGTAAAGCCGAAATGCCCGGAACTGCTTTTTTAAATTTTTCAGCTGCCGCAAAACCGTTTTTAGCAAACGGTTTGTACAGAGATGCCCAGTATTCAATAGCCTGCCTTCTGGCGCTGCTGCCCGGATAATCGGGAAAATCCTTTTCCAGGGCATAAAACAGTTTCAGCGCCTTGTTAAAATTTCCTTTTTTAATAAAATCCGCCGGTTCGTCAAGACGCAGCATATACGGATCATCAAACAGCGAAAGCTGATCGTTCATGAAACAGACCGGGAGAGAAGTTCGGCATACGAAACGGCATTAAGAAAACTGGCGCATGACATTTGTCCGCGCCAGGCCCGGTCAAAGGCTGTGCCGTGATCAACCGAAGTGCGTATAATGGGGAGTCCAAGAGTTATATTCACGCCTGATTCAAAATATAACAGCTTCATGGGAATATGGCCCTGATCATGATACATGCATACAACTGCTGAAAATTCGCCTTTTTGGGCACGGTAAAAAACCGTATCAGGCGCAAGCGGACCCTGCACTGAAATCTGTTCGTCCAGGGCTTTTTCTACAGCCGGTAAAATATATTTNNTTCCTCATCGCCGAAAGCGCCGTTTTCACCGGCATGCGGATTAAGTCCGCAAACCGCAATACATCCGCTGCGCTTCAGTTTTTTAAGCGCTGAGCAGGTATGTCTGATGACCTCAAGCACACGCTCTGTACACAGACTTTCTGCAGCCTGTTTCAGGGACACATGAGTGGAAACATGCACGGCGATCAGGTCAGGCGCAGCCAGCATCATGGCATAATTGCCGACTCCGCACTTCCCGGCAAATAATTCCGTATGCCCGGTAAAACCGGGAACAGAAAGACGGATGGCTTCTTTGCAAACCGGCAGAGTGACAATAGCCGATATTCTGTTATTTACTGCAAGTTCAGCGGCATGCAGCGCGGTCTGCCATGAAGAAAATCCGCACTTTTTACTGATCTTCCCGATGGTAATATCCGCCTCAGTCAGCAGGCCGGTATCAAGCAGATTGAAACTGCCGCCTGTGCATTCCGCCGGGGATTTTACATGGTTAATCTTTACATCAAAACCAAAAATCTTTTCTGCAAGTTTAACAGCGGCAGTTTCGCCTATTACCAGATAATTTTCCGGAAGTTTTTTTTCAAAATAACTTTTTATCAGTATTTCAGGTCCGCATCCGCAGACATCGCCCATGGTTATTCCAATCATCAGTGATCCTTTATTTACTTTTCAATCCAATAATCTTTTTTCGCCTTCAATTTTTTTTATATCGGTAATATCCTGAGTCAATTCCAAAACACCTTTATATTCATTGTTGTCATTATAAACCGGAAAATACCTGATATACAAAAACCTTCCATTCATATTAATCCAGAAATCCGCCGATTCTTTTATTCCTTTTCTGAAATTATCAATGATTTTATTTACAACATGAACGCTTTTATATACGAATGAACCGGATGCCCCGGTATTTTACTTTGTTTTTTGTCGATTTTTATGGCATCTTCAAATACCTGAACATGCACATCGCATAATTTCATTATTTCTTCCGGGGGGAACCCTTCGTTTATCAGGGCATTTTCCATGTCGGCAATTTCTTCCGGGCTGACATTTTTAATCAGTTTTTTAAATTCACTTTTAACGTCTTTTATCCGAACACCGGAATGCAATTTCCTGATAATTTCTTTAAGCCTTGTCTGTTTATATTCCCGGTTGTTTATTATTTCACTCATGTTTAATCAACTCCTGTTTGTTTTTTATTTTAATATATAGAATCTTGTATTCTCCAACTGCAATTATTATACCCGCCTTTTATCCGCAAATCAATCTTTGGGTGTAAATTTATTTCTATTAGAT
>DNNS01000651.1 GCA_003497555.1 Spirochaetia bacterium | reverse complement strand
CACATAAACGGAGACGCAGCATGATTTTTTTTATGGCGCCTGATAAAGTCAATAGATAAATCCGTGATGTAGGCGGTTTGATGCAGTTCCTTGGGCAGAGGAGACGGATACATAGTTTGCCATTCGGATGCATCGCGCCTGGTTTTTAATATTTTATCATAGGCAGCGCGAGCCTGTTTTTTAAATTCTTCGGAATGATAAGGCCGCGGCCAAATCATGGCGAGCGCGGTTTCATACCACTCGGGATGCTCATTTTTTATCCACTCCAGATACGCTCCATCCTTGGGGTCTTCGGTAGGAACAGATTCATCATAACCGAAATGAGAAAACTCAGCGGGCAGCGGGAGCTGCATCGCAGTGTGATGAAATTTTCCAAAACCGCCGGTGCGGTACCCGGCTTTTTGCAGAAGTTCCGGCCAGGTCGGCAAATCGCCGGATACTTCGAGATTGTTCACAACTACTCCATGAAAAGAAGCGCTGCGCCCGGTAAGAATGGAAGCCCGGTTCGGCCCGCACACTGTGGAGGTACGCTAACAGCGGTCAAAACGTATGCCGCTTTCGGCCAGGCTGTCGAGGCAGGGCGAGGAATTTACTCCGCTGCCGTAGCAATTAAGAAAGGAGGCGGCCAGCTGGTCGGCCATGATAAAGACAATGTTAGGCTGCATATAGTTCCTTTTTAAAACTAAATTACATTATACTTCGAAAGACAAAATATTTCCTTTACAAAATCACCAAAAAATAGCATAATTTCACCAGTTATGTTAAAAGAGATATTTGGCTCTCTTGCGGATTTTCCCCTGCATGTTACTGCGAGCCGCGTGCGTCTTAATAGTTACCCGCAGCATTTCCATGATTGCCATGAACTTATGATTGTGAGCGAAGGCGAAGCGCAAATTACTATTGATGGAAAAATAAATAATCTGCAGAAGGGCGATCTGCTGGTAATGCGCGCCGGTACCATGCATGGCTTTCCGGTTTTTCGTAATTTTACCCGTACTGCAGTTTTTTTCAATCTTGAGAATTTGCTGGGTCCGGTTGATGATTTATCAGGCATTAGCGCGTATAGGCAATTATTCGCCATGCAGCCGGCAAAAAAATATTCTGAGCGCAGCGCGATTTTTCGTCTGCCGCATAAATCCCTGCTGCCGGTTCTGGCTGTGTGCCGGGAAATGCAAATGGAAATTAATCGTCAAACAACCGGTTATCAGGCCATGGCGCGCAGTCTTTTTATTAAAATGCTGGTGATGATTATACGCCACTATCGACGTATCCGGACAGGCAGCGATCACCTTGATAAAATTATTGATACCGCTTCCTGGCTGGAAAATAATTTTCCAGAAAAAATCACGCTTTCTTTTCTGTGTGAGCGGATCAATTTGTCGATGAATACTTTTCTGCGTCATTTTCATAAAACCTTTAGACAAAGCCCCATGCAGTATTTATGTCTGGTGAGGCTTAAAAAAGCACGCAGTCTGCTTGTGCAAGGTGCCCTTCCGGTAACGCAAATATCCCGGCTTTGCGGATTTAATGACAGTAACTATTTTTGCAGGATGTTCCGCAGGGAATACGGCGAAAGTCCGTTACGGTACAGACGAAAAAGGGTAAGGCAGCAGCCTTTAAAAACCTGAATGGTTGAAAAATAAGTATACCTTTTTCCGCTTCAGGCGGAGCATGGCTGAAAACTTTTTCTTAGCTTAACCATACTCCATATATTTGCTAAAATTATAGAGTATGGTCCATCGAATAATACAATTAACCCCAAAGCGCAGTTTTATACTTTTGGGCGCAAGGGGAACAGGAAAAACAACTCTTATACAGGCGGGACTTTAAAAAGGGACCGATTATATTATAGATCTCCTGGATTTAATTTTTTTCTTATAGTTTTTTTTATATTATGTTATACTTATCCGTGCCTGATTATAATAAAAATCTTGCCAAAACTCTGGAAATAATTGATACTGTCTTTACTCTCAAGGCGGCCTGGCTGGAAAAAACTCATCCGCAGTGGAGCTGTTCTGATGTAAAAAAAGAAATTTATCAGGGTATAATACGGCGTAAAGAAGAACAATGGAAATCTCAAAAGGCCTTTTTAAATCATTAATAAAAATTTCTGCACTTCTTGATAAAAACGCCATCAGGCACTGTCTGACAGGCGGCCTGGCAGTCAGTATAGTATCGCAGCCGCGGGCTACGGAAGATATTGATTTTGCTGTATTGCTGGAGGAAGCAGAAAAAGAAAAACTTGAAACTATTCTGAAATCAGAGTTCACAGTGCTGCAGTTTCATAAAACAATAATGCATCTTCATAATGCGGCAATTCAAAGAGCTTTAATCAGAGATCCGCTTGATCCGGAAGGTGTGGTAATTATAGATTTTTTATTTCCAATCAATGAAGTATTTATCCGGACAGTGGAAAACGCTGTCCGGATAAATACGGAAGGCGTAAGTATTCCGGTTGCCAGAGCCGAAGACCTGATTCTGATGAAAACACTTGCCGGTCGGCCTCAGGATATTTTTGATATAGAAGCAATAAAAAGAGAATGTCTTTTGGATGAAGACTATATAAAAAAATATATATCTAAAAACACTGCTTGAAAAGCAACCGCTTACAGTATATAATTCAGGCATGAACACAGAAAAAAATCCCTTAAAAAAAAACTATAACCAATACACGCCCGAATTCAATCCTGCTCTGCGTAAAAAGGTATTGACAGGTATTCTGTTATATCTTGGCGGATTTATTTTTTTGGCATTAATCGGAAAAGATATTAATCAAAACCCATACATACTCAGAGGTTTTTTGGCTCCCGCCCTGGTTCTCGCCGGAATTATCTACACGACCTATTATCTTGTCAACGATCCTGATGAACATTAAAAAAATTGCGGCTCTGCTTTGCGCCGTTTTTATTTTTAATTATGCCCTTGCCTACCGGCCATATTCTTTCCTCATCTCCGGCGCCAAAAATGCCGGGTTTGCCGGCGCATGCTCCGCTTCGGTAGAAGATGCCGATGCTGCAGCTTCCAATCCGGCAGCTCTGGTACAGATTGAAAAACGCAATCTGTTTTATGAATTCGACGCTACCATGCGCATTGAGCGCATCCAGTTTGACCGAAAATTAAAAATTATTTTTGACCAGCTTGCTTATGCCGGTTTTCTGCTGCCGGTAATTCCGCGACAGCATATTATTTCCGGTGTTTTTCTTTCATCGCTGTTTATGGCTAACGGTGCAGGCAAAAATCAGTTTAATGTCAAACAGGCAGCTGCCATATGGTCCATGCCTCTGCTTGATAACCTGAGTTTCGGCCTTGCTGCCGGTGTAGCCGCAGGTTATGAAGATCGCATTTTTGTTTTCTCACCTTCTTTTCAGGCAGGATTTCTTTATAAACCCATCGGTAAACTGCGTATCGGTCTGTACGGACAGGCGCCTCTATATTTTAAATGGAATACCTACCGCGGAGGCGCGGTTGAAGAGCTTACTCCTTTTCAGGCAAAACTCGGAGGCCAATACCGTATCGGCGATGTTAAAAAAGGAAAACTCGATATTTCCGCGTATCTTAATCTTGATCTCGGATATCAGGGATGGGATTTTTCCTGGTATCAGAAAAACGGGGTTTATGAATATTTTGATACCGGGAGTCATTTTTTTAATTTCGGGCAGAATATCAATCCCCATATCTCAATTATCATTCATGAAAAACACCGTACCGGCGGAAGGTTCAGTCTGGGTTTTATGACTGAACCGTATTATGAAAACGACGGCAGTTACCGTATAATGGGCAGCCTTACTATCGGAGCTACGGCCGGAGTTTTCAAAGAAGTAGTGGTATTAAAAGAAGTTAACAAAACCGCCGAAGGCGTTGAAACCCGGGTAGAAACCGAACCGCGCGAAATTATTCGCTTTAACGGTTCAATAATCGATCGGCTTATTCCGCGCCTGATGGGTTTTGATAATGTGCCGATTGAAACCATAAAAATTTCCGCAATAGTCATGTTTTAGGCGTTTCGCGGGCAGAAAACAGCATTACAAACTGGCATTGTCCCTTATAAACAAATTTTCCAGGGAGTCGTCATG
>DNNS01000259.1 GCA_003497555.1 Spirochaetia bacterium | reverse complement strand
ATATTTTTTGTCTGACTACGCCATTTATAACCGGCGTGCAGATTCGAATATTTCCCTGCGGGTGTGTATTGACAGAAATATTGATCTTCTGTTTGAACTGGGACGGGCTCCGGCAGATATCGGCAGAAGCGCTTATTATAAAAACCGGAAAAATATCCTATAATCAGCAATAAAAAGAAAAAACACATGAAGAATAAAAAAGTTATAGTAGGTTTAAGCGGCGGAGTAGATTCTGCTGCTGCTGCCTGCCTGCTGCTAAAGCAGGGTTACAGCGTAAGCGGGGCCATTATGTCAACCTGGAACGGCATGGCGGCGGATGATTCCCATATTCTTAAATCCGGCTGCTATGGGCCTGATGAAAAATACGACATTGCAAGCGCGCAGAAAATTGCCGACAAGCTCGGCATAAAACTGGCGATAATTGATCTTAAGACAGAATATCAGGATTATGTAATTAATTATTTTAAATCCGAGTATCAGGCCGGAAGAACTCCCAATCCGTGCATCAGATGCAACCAAATACTGAAATTCGGCCTTCTGATTGAAAAACTGCGCACGGCTTTTGATTTTGATTTTTTTGCTACCGGGCATTATGCCAGAATTATATTTAATACTGCAGGCCGGTATAGCCTGCTGCGCGGTATTGACAACAGCAAGGATCAATCATATTTTTTATACAGGCTTAATCAAAAGCAGCTCTCGCAGATATTATTTCCCCTGGGAGGCATGCTGAAATCAGAAGTCCGGAAAATTGCAGCTTCCCTGCAGCTTGATCTGGAACATAAAAAAGAAAGCCAGAATTTCGCTTCCCTGGGCAACGACTCCATACTTTGCCGGGTTGAATGCGAGCCCGGAGAGATAACGGATATTAACGGTAAAATTTTAGGCAGGCATAACGGTATTAAAAATTATACCATCGGGCAAAGAAAGGGAATAAGGGTACCGTCATCTGAACCGCTTTATGTCGTTAAAATTGATCAAAAAAATAACCGGATAATTGCCGGAAACGAACGAGAACTTTATAATAAAACTATTTTTATCAGCAGTCTTGTCTGGGCCCAAACGAATCCGCCCGAACACGAAATCGGGGCATATGTGCAGATTCGCTACCGGCATAAGGCTCAAAAAGCGCTGATCAAACCGGAAGGCGGCGATCTTGTAAAAATCGAATTTTCCGAAGCGCAGAAAGCAGCTGCTCCCGGGCAGTCGGCAGTAATTTATTCTGATGACGAGGTACTGGGAGGAGGTATTATCAATGAAACCGGAAACATATAAAAAAACAACAGAGATCATTATAAAAATGATTGATTATTTCGGTAAAGATGTAAAACGTATTAATCATGCCCTGAAAGTAAATGCCTTTGCCCGGATAATAGCTTCATCTGAAAAAATTTCTGAAGAAGAAGATATTATCATTCAGTATTCATCAATTCTGCATGATATTGGAATAAAAAACGCCGAGAAAAAATACGGGTCTGCAGCCGGAAAGTATCAGGAAATCGAGGGGCCGAAAATTGCCGGGCAAATACTGGCAGAAGCGGGCGTTGCGGAAAATATCATAGAGCGCGTATGTTTTATTACCGGGCGCCATCACAGTTATAATAAAATCGATGGTCCGGATTTTCAGATTATTGCAGAAGCGGATTTTATCGTCAATATATATGAAGACAATATGCGGGATGATGCGGTAAAAAGCGTTTATAATAAAATTTTTAAAACAGACAGCGGGAAAAAACTGCTCCGGGAAATGTATGGCTGAATCTTTTAAAAAATTTTCAGTTTTGTTCCATTACTATCCGGATATCCCTGTTTTTTCTTTTTATTATATTCGCAGCTTCCATCTGCCCAAGCGCTCTTGACAGGGAAGGTCTTTCAATTCCAAAAAGCCTGGAAAGCTGCTCCAGGCTGCAGGGAAGAATTCTGTTCCCGTTTTTATCCTGCGGAAGCGACAGCAGATAATTTAATATTTTTTCTTTAATGGATTTAAACTGCAGAAAATTCAGTTTTTCAGAAATAAAAACGAATTTATCGGAAATTAATTCCAGAAAATTGTAAAGTATCTTTTTATTTTCTATGCAGGCCCTGATAAATTCATCCCTGGTTATTATCAGAATTTCACAATCCGTATCGGCAATAATTGATACCGGCATTTTATTTTGCCGGGAAAACAGGACTGCCGGAGCCAGCGGAACCGGAGCCGGTAAATCTTCAATTTTAATGGCTTTGCCGGAAAAATCCAGCATTTCTCCGTAGCAGTTTCCTTTTAATATAATATGGAGCGATTTATATTCTTCATCCTGCCTTAAAATATAGGCTTTTTTTTTGATATTTTTAAGCCGGTAATTTACTGCTGAAAATACCGCTGCCAATTCCTGTTCGCTTATATCGGCAAATAAACCCAAATTTAAAAGTTTTTTCAGCATTTTTTTAAAAAATTTTAAAGTATCGTAACATAAGTTACGGAAATTTACCACATTGTATTCTATATTATTCATATAAAAATAATATGAATAACAAGGAGTTATTACATGAGTATGTTTTGCTATCAATGCCAGGAAGCGGCAAAAAATCAGGGCTGTACGGTTAAAGGAGTATGCGGAAAAGACGAACGTATTTCCAATCTCCAGGATTTACTTCTGTACAACCTGAAGGGAATTTCAGAAATTATTACAACAGGAAAAAATTATGAAGTTAACTACAATGATTCTGACAGCAGGGTAAATAATTTTATTACGGAATCTCTTTTTTCAACTATTACCAATGCCAATTTTGACGAACATTATTTTATCCGGCAGATTGCTGCTTCCTTTGCTCTAAAAACCGAGGTACTCAAATACATAGCAGACGGAATTTCCAAAAAAAGCGGCGCAGATATTCATGATGAACTGCACCCCGCTGCCCTGCTGCAGATTGAAAACACCACCGGTTATCATGAGAAACTTGAAGAAATCGGAATTCTTTCTGAAAAAAATGAAGATATCCGATCTTTGCGCGAACTTCTGATCTACGGACTGAAAGGAATAGCAGCCTACAAATATCATGCCGGTGCGCTTGGATACAAAGACGAATCCATAGACTCTTTTATAATTGAAGGTCTGGCCGCAACGCTTGACAGCCGGAAAAATAGCGATGAACTTGTTAATTTAAATCTGCAATGCGGAAAAAACGGCGTTGCTGTTATGGCGCTTCTGGATAAGGCGAATACCGAACGCTTTGGTGTTCCGGTTCCTTCCGAAGTAAATCTTGGCGTCGGTTTAAATCCGGGCATATTAATCAGCGGCCATGATTTAAAGGATATGGATGAACTGCTCAAGCAGACGGAAAATACCGGCATTGATATATATACGCACGGAGAGATGCTGCCCGCGCATTACTATCCATCGTTTAAAAAATACCGGCATTTAAAGGGTCATTACGGCGGAGCCTGGTGGAAGCAGCACGAAGAATTTGAAAAATTCAACGGTCCGGTTCTGATGACTACCAACTGCATAATTCCGCCCGGCGAAGCATACCGCAGCCGGCTCTTTACTACCGGCCCGGCCGGTTTTGAAGGCGTTACCCATATTGCAGATCGCAAGGATAATTCCGGTAAAGATTTTTCCGCTTTGATCGCGTTAGCCAAAAAATGTCCGCCGCCGCAGAAAATAGAAAGCGGAAAAATAACCGGAGGCTTTGCGCACGGATACACTCTATCCATTGCTGATAAAATTTTAGCAGCTGTAAAGACAGGCGCTATAAAAAAGTTTATTGTTATGGCCGGCTGTGACGGCAGGCATAAAACCAGGGAATATTATACGGAATTTACAAAAATGCTGCCCCGGGATACGGTAATACTGACTGCCGGATGCGCAAAATACCGTTATAACAAACTTGATCTCGGCCAAATTGGCGGAATTCCGAGAGTGCTTGATGCCGGACAGTGCAATGACTCTTATTCGCTGGCAATAATAGCCCTGAAACTTGCCGAAGCCCTGAAAGTCAATGTAAATGATCTGCCGATTGTTTACAATATCGCCTGGTATGAACAAAAAGCGGTTATTGTACTTCTGGCTTTACTCTACCTGGGGATAAAAAATATTCATCTGGGGCCAAGCCTGCCTGCGTTTCTGAGCCCCAAGGTTGCGGAGGTGCTGGTAAAAAGTTTCGGTATTGCCGGTATAAATAACGCAGAGACGGATGTAAGATCGTTTATGGAATAATTGCCCTGTTATTTAAAAATTAAAATCCGCCGAACAGAAAACCGAGTTTGCCCGGCCCCGGGCCAGCCAGTCACGGGATTTGGTAAAATCATATTGATAGCGCAGGATAACTGAAGATTTTTTATTAATATGAACTTTGAGCCCGGGAGAAAAATGCAAGGCAAGATCAATCCGGTCTTCCGGCAAAGAACGGCCGGGGCTGATAAAGGCATTGCGCCCGGGAAATCTGGTATAACTGAAACGGGCTGTAATCAGCAGCTCCGCGGACTTTACAGCCTGCCAGATAATATCATTTTCAAATATATGACTCCAGGATCGGAAAAAATCTTCATAATACCATGACAAAATTTCACTATCTGTTTCATAATCAACAACCGCCGGTATACCGCCGGAAATATTCTGAAAATGCCATCCGGAGCGGATCTGAAATACAGGCAGAAAAATACTGAAGGCAGCCAGGGAATTAAAAACCGAATTTTGAGCATATTCGCCGCTATTCCTGATCTTTTCGGAGACAACCGTCATCTCCGTAAAAAAATTTCTTTTGAAATCAGCTTTTAATTCAATATTCATCCATTTTCTGATATCGGCTTTTAAAGCGCTGCCGAGTATAAGAATAAATTTATCATAAGCGGAATAGGGCATGATATTATATAAAAATCCGGCCTTAAGCCGGAAAAAGCCGCCGGGCAGATCAAAGCGCAGATCAACCGGCAGACTGCAGGAAACGCGGTTAAAATCCGAAAGTTGCGGAAAATACTCGTAGCCGGCATATATTCCCGGTGATAAAATAGTCTGTAGTACTGAAAAAAAACGCCTGTGTCCGGCTGTAAAAGTCAGAGTGTCCTGCCCGGTTTCCAAAATACCTTTATGAATGGCAAGGCAAGAGTCGAGAAAACTGTTTTGAAAAAAAACCGCTTCGGGATATTTACGGGCGGAAACAGAGTAATCAAATATAAAGCCGCGGAGACCGGTATAGTCTGCATGCAGATTGTCGGTATAAGACGCATCAAGCGATGTACGGAAATAATTTTGCGCCGGCAAATGAACCAGCGCCAGCAGGAAAAACAGACTGAAAAAAGACTTCATTTTTGATTCTGTAAAGTACGGATTGTTTTTTTTATTTTTCTTCCGTTATCACTGAAATTACGCTGTTTTTTTTCATAATCATATGCATAGCTTAAATACTGTTCCTGAAAAAGCATGCGGGAATTGCCGTCAAGTTCCGAGTAGATCAGCGGCAGAATTTTTTTTTTAAGAGCTTTTTCATAATATGCAGTTAATTCCGGCCCGGACAGCAGCGGTTCAGGAAGTAAATCTGCTTCCCGTGTCGAATTTGTTTCTGTTGGTATTTCCCGGTTGGTTACGGCAGCAAACTCCGGTTTGTTTTCAGGTTCAGGCAGGGACGTTTGCCCGGTTTCTAAATTCTGAAAACTGCCGGGAATAATATTTTCAGTCGGCGCCGCTGCTTTTTGAGGAAGTGGAAAAGCTGCAGTAAGCGAACAGAAAACCGGAAGCAATTGATGCATGGAAACCGGAAATTTTTTCATTTTTTGCCAGACAGCGAGAGCGGTTTCGCCCATTATTACGGAATTAGTCCATGACCGGTTGTTGGAACGGGCGGTAAAAATTACCGCTGCACATAACCGGGCATCACTTTCCGATTTAAAAACAAGGGCAGATGACATTAATTCCCGTAATCCGGACAATTCGCTTTTTTGCAGATGGAAAACAGCTTCGGCGTCAAGCAGAATGGGTTCAAACAAGAGATCGGTATTTCCGGCTGCAAACAGCGAAAACATGAATAAAACCGCTGATAAATTTTTCATTGCAGGTTTATATGCTTTTTTCACCGGCAAGAATTTTAATAAAATCATCAAGGTGCGTGATTTCTATGCTGTTTTGAACGCAGTAATCGTCTACCTGCCTGTCCCCGGGGAAAAGAGGAATAAAATAACCGAGAGACAAGTCGTTTTTCTGCATGTAGAGTTTATATTTTTTTACATCATCAAGACTGATTCGGTGATCTTCAAAGCTGAATCCGAAACCTGCCTTGTAAGACTGCCCGGCGGAAAGACTTTTGGATGCGGTAAAAAAAGCGCTTTTCCCGGTTATGGGGGTTACATTGACAATGGCATAGCCGTTTTTCCCGAGGCTTTTCTGTATTTCATCAAGTACCAGCTGTTTGATCTCTTTCTTGAAAATATTTTTCAGTATTTCGTTTCCCTTGATTTTCATATAGGCAGCCAGTTTTTCGGCTGTGAGCTCAAACTGCAGGCCGGAGTTTTTGATATTCTGCAGCTGGCGGATGGTTTCATCGATTTTATTATTTTTAATCAGCAGTTCGGCATAGAAATATCTGCCATACAGTACCGGGTCTGTATAGTCGTCATGAAAAGAGGCGGATAGGGCATGTTCAAAATTTTTTTCCGCTTCCTTGTAATTTTTAAGATGATAACAGCATAAACCCTTAAAGAGCAGGGAATGATTTTTATAGAGCGGCTCTCCTGTAATTTTTTCCATATCTCCGAGACTTTCCTGGTAACTTCCGGTATTATACCAGGCCTGGCCGCGGATAAAATACAGTTCAGGTTCATCCTGCCCGGTTAACAGACAGGCTTCAATGTGCTTGAGAGTTTCAGCATATTTTTTTTCGGTCAGATAAATACCGGCAAGGTATTTATTGGTTATATAATCGCTGTTGTTAACAGAATGGGCGGATTCAAGATATCCGAGCGCTACGGCGAAATTTTTCATTTCGTAAAAAGCCTTGCCCAGCCGGTAATTGGCCTCGTAATGCCCGGGGTCAAGCGTTAAAATCTGGCGGTAGCAGTCTACGGCCTTGCGGTTTTTATTCATGAATACATAGATGTCGGCGATTTTTAAATGAATATCTATTTCGGAAATGTTTTTATCAAAAGCGCGGCGTTTGAGAATTTCGTTAAGATGAAAAAGCGCCAGAAAGTATTGTTTCTGCGCTAAATAACACTGGTAAAAACGCATCTGGTTTTCGGGAAACAGCTTTTTGGTTTCAGGCAGTTTATTAAGATGGGAAAGAGCTATATCGTATTCGGTTTTGCCTATACAGTCGTCAATATTTTTTATTTTTTGGGGATATAGAATTTTTTCATTCAGATAATAAAAAGATACCGCGATAATGGCGCAAATTACAACAGCAATACCAAGCAATCAAATCTCCGTTTTATTTCAGGTAAAGAATTTCAATTTTTCCGCTTTCTCCTGAAATTCCGGTTTGATCCATGACCTTCCACATTATATCATTAAACAGGGTTTCTACCGGAGTTTTTAGCCAGGTAGCGGTGGAAAAATCATAGCCGGCTGCCCCGCAAGCCAGTTTTATCTCAATTTTTTTTCCATTATAAATGATTTCGGCTTTTTGCAGAACAGCAAAAAATCTTTCAGCTGCAAGTTTTGCCTGCTCTTCATTGGCTATTAAAACGGAAAGAATTACATTGGAGTGGTGTAAAAGCTGATTTTCCCCCTTGCGGGCTGAGCTTTCCACTAAAAAAGCGAGCCGGCTTATTACTTTCTTAAAACCCTGGTACCCGATCTGGTCAAGCAGTTCGATCTCATTGGCAGCCTTGAATCCAAGCAGCCCGATGGCCTGCCGGAAGCGTTTCATATTGGCTATCTGGGTTTGAAAGGTGTTGATAAAAATTTCCGAGCGGGAGACTGCCGGAATAAAACGCCTCAGTTCATAAATACGGGAAAGCCGGGTCTGGAAAAAAACCAGCAGAAAGAGATCATAAAAAAGTATCCATACCGAACGAAAGGCAAAAGCAATTATAAAAACAAAAAAGATAATTTTTCCTGCAGCATTTCCTGCGATTACATTTGAAATTACCCTGGAAAAAACCGTTTCATTGAAGATAATCAGGCCGGCAAATTGTTTGTTAAGAAAAATTTTATAAACATAGGGCATGGCCAGTATACAGTAGCAGTAAAGTGCAGCCAGCAGAAGAAATATCAGATAATCAAATGAAAATAAGGGCTTTTTTTCTTTTTCGGCGCAGTCTTCATAAAAGCGTACAAGAATGAACATTAACGGCAGGGATAACAGGGCATTTACCGCAAACATCCAGTACATATTGGCTAACAGGAATCTGCTGGTATTAACCAGCTCTATACCGGGAGCCTTGTTGATATGCAGAAGCAAAAATTCTACATCTAAAAAGGCAATTTGAAAAATGGTAAAAACCGCAGAAACCAGAATGGCAATGATGTAGAAGTAGATATTTACCGAAAGTATTGTATTTTTTTTCATAATTCTGGAACCTCCGTATTCAGAAATCCGCTGGATGCAGGAAGACCATATGCCGGTTTGTTAATAAGTCAATTGTACACTGGTTTTAGTATTTTGAAAAGCTTGAAAATTCGAGAGGGTGCAAATTTATTTCTTGGGTAAATAAAACAATAAAGCCCGTTTTTTCTATGTAATAGAAATAAATTTGCACGGTGAGAGAAAAAAAGAGTATGCCCCATGTTGTCAAG
>DNNS01000185.1 GCA_003497555.1 Spirochaetia bacterium | reverse complement strand
CTTACCGGTATTTCTGAAATTTTTCCATGCCTGATTTCTGCACTATGAGATATTCCGGTTGTAGCAGCCTGAAAACCTGCTTCAGCTAACAGATTATAGGAGTCATCCGTAAATTTAAATTCCGGAGCGCAGAAAAAAACCGGTTTATACTGTGCAAAAAAAACCCGGGCAGTTTCAAGCTCGCGCACCAGCGCTTCCTGTGAATGACAGGCAGCATGGGTATGAGTATGCCAGGCGATTTCATGCCCGGCGGCGGCGATTTTTTCAACAAGATCAGGATACCATTCATGAATAAGGCTTACTATAAAAAAGGTAATTTTTACATTGTACCCGGAAAGCAGCGATAAAAGTTTTTCAGTTTGGGTAATTATACAGCCGCGGTCAAGTCTTTTTTTTTCCGTACCGGACAGATTCTTAATGGCCGGATGCGAGGAAAAGGCAAAGGATTCCAGATGTACGGAAAGAGCGCACTGCACCGGTTTTATTTTTCTACAATGAAATCTTCGATAAAAAGCTGCTCTATACCGGTAGCAAAAAAACAGCGCAGGGAATCGGCCGGAGTGGAAACAATCGGTTCTCCGCGCACATTGAAAGATGTATTTAATATTACCGGTACTCCGGTTTTCTTTTCAAAAGCCCTGATCAAATCATAATAACGGGGATTATCAGACCGGGTGACTGTCTGCGGCCTGCAGGTATTGTCAATATGCGTAACTGCCGGAATAATTCTGCGTTTGTCTTTATTTACCGTAAAGGCTAATATCATGAAAGGAGACATTTTACCAAGGCTGTAATAATCGCCGGCGCATTCCGCGAGCAGGGACGGCGCAAAAGGACGCCAGGGTTCGCGGTGTTTGACATTTTTATTGATTTTGTCAATCATGCTTTTGGAAAGAGGGCTGGCCAAAATGGAACGGCTGCCTAGGGCGCGAGCTCCGGCTTCCTGCCGGCCCTGATGCCAGCCGATAATTTTCCCTTGTGCCAGGGCTTTGGCTGCATCTTCGGGAATATTTTTTGATTTTCGGTATTTTACCCGCGCTTCTTTCAGCACGGCCTCAACCTGGACAGAAGAAAATCCAGGGCCAAAACAGGCATGGGTCATGGTAAAACGCGGATCAACGCCTTTTTGCATGGATAAAGCAAGAGCTGCTCCCATGGCTGAACCGGCATCATTGGAAGCAGGGTTGATAAAAATTTTTTCGATAGGAAGAGCATGCAGCAGATGTCCGTTCATTTTGCAGTTCATGCCTACTCCGCCGGAAATACAAACATCTTTGATACCGGTTTTTTTCATGTAATACCCGAGAACATTTTCACTGGCCTGCTCCAGCAGAGCTTGTGCAGCATGAGCCAGATTAAAATGAAAAGTTTCGATTTTGGCTTCGGGCAGACGCGGAGATCCGAACAAATCAACAAGCAGATTGGTAAAACGTTCGCCGTAATCATGCGCACCGTTTACCGTATAAAGGGAATTTACCTGGTATTTGCCGTTATGATAGCTGATAATATGCTTTTTAATTTTTTCGATTATTTCATCATCTTTTTCACCGTAAGCAGCCAGCCCCATGAGTTTGCCTTCATGCGAATAGGGCTCAAATCCCAAAAATTCGGTAAAGGCTGCATAAAACTCGCCCAGGGAATTGGGAAAATAAAATTTTTTAATAGAGCGTAAAGACTTGCCTTCTCCGATCCATAGCGATGTGGAAAGATCATCTCCCATTCCATCGGTTACATAAATTAAAGAGCGATCAAAACCGGATGCGTAAAAAACCGAGGCTGCATGGCTTAGATGATGCCCGGTAAATACGATCGGAGGAATTCTGCCGTCAATACCGTTATAGCGCAGGCCGGCGCTGATCATATGCCGTNNTCTGCACCCTGGAGCAGGACCAGAAGATCGTGAAACCCTGCAGGGAGTTTTGAGGACGGTGTTGTTTTGGCCCCGGAGGAAAAAAAGCGTTTAATCATTTCTTTGACGGCAATCAGCGGGAGCGTGGTAAGATTTTTTAACGGCTGCCAGGGGAAAGCAATATAATTTATATCTGAAAGTTTTAAACCGCTGCATTTCAGGCAATATTTTACGGCTTTGACCGGAAAACCCTTTTCATCTTTATTACGCGAGACTTTTTCTTCTTCAATAAAGGCCAATAATCTTCCGCTGCCGAGCAAACAGGCTGCGGAGTTATAATATCCGCCGAAAATACCCAGAATATTCATTTTTTCACACCATTATATATATCGGAATAAATAATTTTATGAATACATTATAACCTGTGATGAATCCGAACTCAAGGCAAAACGGCCAAAGCAATAAAATTTTAAATTGACTAAACACCCGGTATTATCTCATACCGCTTTTTTAATTTGTTATGCCATTTATAAGGTATTTTTTCATCATGCTGTAAAAATCCGACAACTACACCCGTAGCTACTCTTTGTTTCGATGAAAAAGAGATTATATCATTTGGATAAAACTTGCCTCGTCTGACAAACTCGTTGTATTCTTTATCAGCGATTAAAATATTCCTCGAAAATCTGTTTGCTTCTTTCTCCTTTTCGTCCTGGTCAAGTCCTTCATCATCAATGAAAGTATTTCTTTTATCATGAAGTAATACATGCGCTGCTTCATGAAAAAACGAAAACCAGAACTGGTCATCTGACTTGTGTCTCAAACTGAGACAAATCATTGCTTTATTGGCTCCGAGCCACTTTGTCGCCCCATAAATATGAACATCCGGCGGTTCAGGCACAAAGACAAGAGCTATACCTGCTTCAGCGCAAAGCTTCTTCATCTCCGGTTCAAACTCTATAACATCTTTTACTGTCAAGTCTTTGATTTTATCCAAATAATTTTTGAATATCTCTGAATTATAGGAGAGGGTTTCAATTCGTCCAGATTTGATAATCCCTGCTCTTAACCAGGATGCTGATGCTTTTAAATGAGACGTAAAACAATCAGATTTTCTGTAAGATACAATTTCTTTTTTATAAAACGAATCCCATATCTCAGGTGAGGATACTCCAAAGAAATCAAGTACTGGTTTGATTAACTCATCATTTTTAATTGTTTCAGGAATAATTCCTAGTTTTTTCATCCAGGCAATCGGGAACTCTTTCACCCAGTTTATTTTATCTGATAAAGATTCCTTCTCTTTCTGTTCAGCTTCAAACAATTTGTAATTTGCATTCAAATTATTCCAGATACTGGCTGATATACCAAGAACTCTTTCAAGCTTTATAGCGGTATCTGGTCCTACTGGTTTTTTACCGTGAAGCAGGTTGCTTAAATAATTTTCGGTTATACCCATACGGTCAGCTAATTCACGCTGCTTGATCTCACGAGATTCAAGCACATCATCGAGGTACTCTCCTGGATGAACAGAATAATTTGGTTTGTAAGTATTAAGTAAAGTACTCATATGTGATAACCTCCTACTTCAATTATTTGAACTTTAGTAATTTTCCGCAAATCAATACTGCCGTCTTCTTGATATGGAATTGGTTCATGCGCAGGTTTAAAAATAAGTCTTCTTGGTTGTTTTATATCCACAGCAAACTCTCCTTTTCTTTCTCCAGATAGTTCATGACATCTATCAGGAGGCAATTTGGGTATATCATTCAAGCAAAGTGCATTTTGAAGCACTGCCATTCTTAATGATATTTTTTTAGCATTTTCCAGTCCATACTCTTGCACGAGCTTCTTATAATCATTAAAAATCTTTTCCAGTTTTATAGTGCGAAATGAAATCTCCATTGTTAAAATAATCCTACAATACTTAACCAAAAAGGTCAAGAGTTTTATACCATAATGGGAAAAGGAAAATTGAAGCCGGAAGGATTAATTTTAATATAATTTCTTTTAATGCCTCTTCGTTGGTATTTTTCATCTATCATTCGTCNNGTCCTACAAAAGCAGAGATAAGTGCGAATGCTTTCATTGCTGTAAATAAAAACAGCAAGATAGACGTTCGTAATTTTACAGGCAGTTTGGTTCCAGTGAATAATTTATCAATGTATGCCGTAATACTTTCATTATTTATCATAAGGCCTCCTAAATTATAGAAAATTTTGATATTTGATAATATTTTCCTATCATTTTAAGACTTTTAAAATTCTCTATAGATTCTGGCGTTTTATAAGATCAAGGTATTTGTCAGAAAACGGCGCCTTAAAAAGTCCCGTTTTTTTGCAGAATAATTCTTAGCGCGTACCCCAAAAAAAAATTGCGCCCAGGTAAAAAAACTGCGAATTTCCAATTAATACAAAAGCCGGAGATTTTCATATTAAAACAATATACGATTGATAATATATTCGCCAAAACACATACTGAAAGCAAAACCCAGAGATAAAAAAGGCGCAAACGGGATTTTTTGTTTTAAAAAAACCGGCTGTCCTGCTGAAAATTTATTATATAGATATACCAGCAGGCCGTATAATAAACCGCACAAGGAAGCGCTTAGCAGCATTATAAAAATCAGTTCTGGCGCCAGAAGCAAAGATAAAGAACACACTAAAAAAATGTCAGCAGAACCAAGACGTTTTCCGGAAAAAAAATACAAAGGAAGGAAAATACCGGCTGAGACCGCAAGTGAAATCAGGGCTTCGGTAAAATCGGTTTTCAGTATAAAAATCACAACAATACACAGGGCAGTACAGGCAATTATTGATATGATATGAAGAGAATAAAGTAAAAAATCTTCTGCGCAGATAAAAATCAGCAGTAAAACCAGCGGAATACCAGCAAAAAACGGTAAATTGCGGTTAATCAGAAAAAGCGCCAGGAATCCTGATGTTAACTCGGCTGCGGGATATTCAGGCCGCAGGTTTTTCCGGCAATAGCGGCAGCGCCCCCGGCAGAAAAAAAAACCCAGAACCGGAATTAAAAAAAGCAGAGGTATTTTTGAACCGCAAAAATCACAGACCGAACGCTGCATACTTTGATATTTTTTTTCCGTACTGCGGAATAAAAAACACATGAAAAAAGAGGCCAGGGAAGCGCCTGCTGAAAAAAGTAGAATTCCTGACAACCCGGTGTAAATATATTCAGACACCGGCATATTATAACCTGATTAATTAAAAAATCGCTACCGGAAAAATCGAACTGGTTCCGATATAATCAAGTGTTTTAAAAACCGGTATGTCCAGTTTTTCATTCTGCGCATTTTTATCGGCATCGTTTATGGATTTTAAAGCCAGCCAGGCAGAAATCGAATTATCGGTTATGTAACCGCCTTTTAAATAATATGTAATTTCATTATTATTATTTCCGGCTTTTTCCATAAAATTTTCAATTTTACCGGCCGGGGTTTTCAGCATAAAAACGATCAGAGCAGCTGCGCCTAATAGAGGCAGTATATATAACAGGGTGAAACGCCGGGATATTTTAGCGACTGCTGTTATGTTCTCGCCGCCCAGGGCCCGGCTGATTACGGTAAATCCTTTAAGGGTTTTTCGGCAGCCGGAACAAACTTCCAGATGCTGCCTGATAAAATCCGATTCCTGCTGATTAAGTTCATGATCAATATAGGCACTCAGCATTTCTTCGTAGCCGCAATTTTTCATAACGTTACCCCCATCTGCAGTAAAATATTATATAATTTTTTCCGGGCGCGGAAAATGCGCGTGCGTACCGTATTGACCGGGAGTGCGAGTTCGGCTGCGATTTTTTCATAGGACAGACGGTCTATCTCGGCCATAATCAGAGGCAGCCTCTGATTATCAGGAAGTCTGCCCAGGGCTTCACGTACAACTATTGAAACATCCGTATGCTCTTCTCTGGCCTGCGGAAGAAAATAAAATTTTTTTTCGCGGTTTTTTTTTCGGATGATATCTATAGCCTTATTGACCGTAATGCGGTACAGGTAGGTAAAAATTCCGGATTGCCCCCTGAAACTGCCGGCAGTCCGGAAAAAAGCCAGGAAGGTTTCCTGCACTACATCAGCAGCCTGCGTATGATCACCGAGAATTTTACCGGCTGCCATACGCAGTCTTTCGGTATAACGATCAGCAAGTTCACGAAAAGCATTATGATCATTTTTCTGCAGACGATTAATCAGCAGAGCGTCATTTTCCACGACAATCTGACCGTTTGTTTAGGTTATCTTCCCTGTCCGGGCTTTTTCCCCGGCATGCCAGTTCCGCCGCGCTGTTCCATCATTTTCATCATGGCTTTCCATTTTAGCCATTGATCAGAAGTCAGAATTTTTTTTATTTCCAGATCTTTTTTAATGCTCTCCAGTTCCATTTCCACAAGTACCGGTGATTTTTTTTCCAATATTTTACTGATTTTGGCAATATCGGGGTTATCCTTGATCATTTCTTCCTGTACATCAAGATCAATCCGCTCCAGGGTAATTTTTTTCAACGCCATTGACTGCTGCAGATTTTGAACCAGTTCTTTCACTTTTGTGTCCTGTTCGGGAGTAAGGTTCAGCATGGCTTTAAGATCACCCCTGCCCATTTCACCTCCGCCCTGTACAGGCCTTGATTCTGCCGGCTGGGCCATAATCCAGTTTGCGCATAATAGCGCCATAATAATAATTTTTTTCATAGAAGCCTCCATTTGCTATATGTAATTTAGACGCTGGGATATGTAAAAAAGTTCCTCCCTGGTAAATAGCCTTTC
>DNNS01000060.1:1796-4752 GCA_003497555.1 Spirochaetia bacterium | reverse complement strand
TCAGACTGTCGATTTAAAACAATTACGGGATGTCGAAATGGGCCCAGATGCGAAGAGTTCGCAAAAAGAAAGCCGGAGGCGTACTATTTAGTACGTCGAGGACTCTATTTTTGCAGGCGATGAAGCAGATGGGTTCATTTCGACATCCTGAATTTCATTCTTGCTTTTTTCCCTTAACCCAGGTATAATTTTTTTTACAGTACCTGCCATGTGCGGTACGGATGATTGCCATGCCGGAAAAACTCTCAAAAAAACAGATTCAGAAGGCAAAACCGGCAGTCTTGTCTCCGCAAAACGAGCTCATCAATTACAGCGATTATTTTTCCCGAGAATTTCCTTTTTATATCGGCCGCTTTGATCATTATCACAGGGATTTTGCCGTTATCCGTAAACGCCGGCGTGATTTCTGGAAAATAGTATATGTACTCTCGGGCGAAGGCATCAATATAATCAATGACCGCGAATTCACCATGCACGCCGGGGCTATTTATATAATTCATCCTTCAGACCGTACCTCCTATCTGGTGCAGAACAACAATCTCAAAGTTATCAATATTCTCTTTCTGCCGGAATTTTTCCGTACCGATCTGCAGCAGCTGAGCGATGATTTTTCCTTTTTCAGCATTTTCATGAAAAATTATTACCATCCCGTTGATGAAGCCTCCCGCGACACCCTTTATATACATGATTCCAGAGATAAATCCCTGCTGCGTATTATTGAAACGCTCGAGAAAGAATTTTATAGCCGCGATCTTAATTATAAATTCATGGTGCGCAGCCTGCTGCTCATACTGCTGGTACGCTTAAACCGCCTGGCTTTTAAAAAAAAGAAAAAATCGGCCAAAGAACATATTGCGGATTTTATTCAGTACTTTCTGGAGCGCCACTACAGCCGTGAAATTTCCCTGGACAACATTGCCGGGGCATGCGGTTTTCACCGTAATTATATAGGGACCTTGTTTAAAAAAGCCAAAGGCAAACAGATCTTTGAATATCTCAACGAATACCGCATCCTGAAAAGCTGCGAACTGCTCAACAGCACCACCCGTTCGGTTGCGCAGATTTGCTATGAAGTCGGGTTCAACGATCTCAGTTTTTTTTACCGCATGTTTAAACGCAAGCAGAGCCTGTCGCCGCAGAAATACCGGGAACAGCATAATTCTGCTGTGTAATGGACAATATTACAAAAAGGCATTTTCTGCCGCGCTGCCTGTATTTACTCCAGGATTTCCCGCATAAAATTATATATACTTAATCAACAGTCCCGAATACAGCGGGAAGGGAGTATACAAATGATCGAACGCAAAAAGCCGCGCACCGCGCGCATCGGCATTTTCGCAGTCGGCCACGACATCTACTGGAATCAATTTCCCGGATTACTGGATAAGCTGATGCGCTGTCACGCGGAATTCAAAGCCATGGTTGAAAATTGCAGAGTGACCGTTATCGATTTCGGCATGGTGGATTCCAGTACCCTGGCGTATAAAACTGCCGATAAAATAAAAGAAGCGCATGTTGACCTGCTGTTCTGCAACATGATCACCTATGCCACGTCTTCCACTTTCGCCCCGATCATCCGCGAGGCACAGGTTCCAATGGTTTTGGCTGCGCTGCAGCCGCTGTCTTCGCTTGATTATAACAAGGCATCCACCTTCATGCAGCTCGAAAACGACAACATCTGCAGTGTACCCGAATTTACCGGCGTAGCCGTACGCATGGGTAAAAAAATACATGATGTAATAATAGGTACTCTGCATGATGATAAAAAAGCCATGACCGAAATAGCCGAATGGTGCGAAATTGCCAAAGTGCTGCACGGCTTAAAAGGCGCCCGTTTCGGTTTAATGGGCCATGTGCTTGAATCCATGTACGATATGCATGCTGATCCCACTGCGGTATCCGCGGCTTTCGGCGTACATGTTCCGCTGATTGAAATTGCCGATCTGATGTGCTGCTACAAAACCGTCAGCGAAGCACAAATCCGCGAAAAAACCGGTATAATAAAAAATGAATTTGAATTTCCTGATCCCAAATCTGACCCGGTTACCAGAAAACTCACAGATGAAGATTTAAAACAGGCGGCGCATTCGGCTTGCGCTCTTGATCTGCTCATTGAAAAGTTTGAACTTACCGGGCTGGCTTACTATTATGAAGGGGAACCTGACTCCCTTGAAAGAAAAGCCGCATCATCATTGATTGCAGGAAATTCTCTGCTGCTGGCCCAGGGTTTTCCCATGTGCGGCGAATTTGATATAAAAACCAACATAGCCATGTTTATAATGGATCGGCTCAATATCGGCGGAAGTTTTGCCGAGTTCCATCCTTTTGACTTTAAAGAAGATTTTATATTAGTAGGGCATGACGGCCCGCATCACCTGGCTATCGCTGACGGCAAGCCGGTTCTGCGCAGCCTGATTAAATATCACGGCAAACCCGGCAGCGGAGCTTCGGTGGAATTTAAAATCAAGGAAGGACCTATAACCATGGCCGGGCTTACCCAAACTTATAACGGTAAATTCAAATTCGTAATAGGCGAAGGAATCTCCAAGCACGGGCCTATACCTCCAACCGGCAATACCAATACCCGCGGTTTTTTTCCGCCCAACACCAAAGATTTTATTAAAGCCTGGGTCATGGAAGGCCCTACTCATCATTATGCTCTCGGTATCGGGCATCATGGCAAAACCATAAAAAAAATAGCAGACATTCTCGGAATCGAGAGTGTTGTTGTAAATGAAAAAACATTATGAAAATACGGAGAATGCGTAAGATTACTCTTGATGCCGATTCGGCCATCCGCGGACTCAGAGTTTATGCCGAGCATTTGCAAGCGTAAAGTCGGCAAAATCACCGTTCGCAGGGATAAAACACAGATTGCACGGATTTTTACTGATTAAATTCAGGTTACTCAATATGAAACAAAATTTACCTCAAAACAATGAAAATAATTGAACCA
>DNNS01000060.1:0-1715 GCA_003497555.1 Spirochaetia bacterium | reverse complement strand
GTCCTTTACAAATAAATTTCCCAGGGAGATATTATGAAATATAAAAACAAAAACATTAAAGATGTAACGCTCGAGATGAGTCTTAAACCTTTTAAAAAAACCGACAAAAAATATATTGAACAGGTTATAACAGAAATGTTCCGCCAGTGGGATGCTCTCACCCGCTATGCCGATCAAATATCCATTCTTCTATGGACTTCAGACGGTTCGCAGATTCTTGATTATACCGGAAACATGAATGAAGAAATGGAATGGGCGCGCTACATCGGCGGCGCCAACCCGCGGCGTAAAATTCCCGGCGACCCCGAAGGCATCGGCCTGCACTCCCGTTTTCATAATTATATTGATAATCCACCGGTAATCACTTATAAAACCCTGCGCAGTATTATTGAATGCCTCAAAAAAACCGGAAAAAAAATTACCGGAAAACCCATCAGAGTCGGCGAAACATTCGATCCGGGCCCGGAGTTTGCCAAATCTTCATTCAAATATGAAAGGCATAATGAAGTATGCCGCGGCGGTACCATGGGCGATAAGAGTTTTATCTGCTGCTATGCGGATTTAAACGGAGACAACAGGCGCTATGCCGGCTTTCCAAACGGCATACCGGATAAAACTCCTTTTGGAGTATTTCTCGGCAGGCAATGCGCTCATTATCTTAAAGACCTTGGCTTTGATTACATATGGTTCTCAAACGGTTTCGGCTTCGGCGTAGAAACCTGGGGCGCAACCGGCAGTGTTTTTAACGGCGAGACTTTTGATGTTTTAGCTATAGAAGAGTCAAAGGATAAAATGCTTATTTTCTGGAGAGCATTTTTCAAGGAGTGCCCGGGCTTGGCAGTTGAAACGCGCGGCACCAATCTCTCCACCGGCATGGATTTATCATCAGACGCGGCGCCGGTCAAACAGATTTATGAACAGTTTGATATCACTCCTCCCCCTAATTCTCCCTGGGCTGCCCTGAACGGAGATTTCGGCCTGGAACTTATCGGCTACATGTCGCATATTGCCGAACTGCCCGGAAAAGATTACCGCTTCAGGTTTTATATTCACGACCCCTGGTGGAACAACAGTCCCTGGCTGGATCGTTATATGCGCAAAGCTCATGATATTTATCTGCCGCTTTCTGTGGGCAGAATTAATGAAAATTCAGTTATTGAAAATCCGTCCTTAATTAACATTCTTACAGTTGATGATTCTTTTGGTAACATGCCGGTAGAATGCCCCAACGAAACTATTCCGCATATTCTGCGCGGCTATGAAGAATTTCCCGATGTTCCCGGGCCGTTTGTCTGGGTTTATCCCTTTGATGAATACCACGATTTAACCTTTAGTAAACCCGAACGTATCTCTGAAGTTTTTTTCGGAGACTGGTTTATACGCGATGCAGTAAATAACGGTTTGCCGCTTAATACCGTGGCATCCGGCAGAATATTTAAAACAACTATGGAAAATAATCCGGCTTTTTATCAGGACCGTATAATTGTTACTATTGTACCCGAAGCCGAAAGTTCCCTGGAAGCATCTATCTTTACATTTCTTGGGCAAGGAGGAAAAGTTCTTCTTTACGGTCCGCTTACCCATGCATCCCAAAGACTGCTTGATTTACTGGGTATGGAAATCTCAACACCTTTATCCGGTACAATGGAAATAGAACATAAAATCACAGAAGATATTGTCGAAAGCGGAGTATATCCAAGACAGATTGAACATAA
>DNNS01000678.1 GCA_003497555.1 Spirochaetia bacterium | reverse complement strand
TGCAAATTTATTTCTATTATATATACAGAAAAAGCCCGAACCTGACTTGACAAAAATTAAAAAATGATCTATAATACTATTGTAATAGTTAACTATTACAATAGGCAAACAAAATGGCATTCAGCTTAAAACTCAACAGTTCAAGCGGCGTACCCTATTACAAGCAGATTGTTGATTATATTATTTACAGTGTAATAAACGGAATATTAAAACCCGGTGAAAAACTTCCCACGGTTCGCCAGCTCGCTGTTGATTTACAGGTTAATCTCAATACCATTGTCAAGGCTTACAGCGAACTGGAACACAAAAGCATTGTGCATACCCAGCAGGGCACAGGAACCTTCATTGCCGAGACACAACCGGATATAGACAACAGCGAAAAAAAAAACAAATTACATGATCTCTGTTCCCTGTTTCTTGATGAAATATCATCTTTCGGAATTTCGGCTCGGGAAGCCCTGGGTATGCTTGAAAAAATTATTCATGAGAAACGTGCAGATAAAAAAAGAGGGGGGAGCCATGCATAATGACAGATATCAGGAGGATGCACATCCCAATCCGCTGCTTGAAAAAGCAGCTACGGTATTTTTCAATGTACGCCGCTATAATCTGCAATTATTACTGATAATTATCTGGCTGCCGGTTCTGTTTTTTTATCATAACGGGCAAATCAGCCGTTTTTTCTGCGGCGCTGTTTCCGCAGTAATTTGCCTGATTATCTTATTGGTACGCGTTGCTTTTGAATGGGAAAGAGTTCCAATTTTGCGTTTCGGCAGATTTTCCCGCATTAAAGGCCCAGGCTTGTTTTTATTTATTCCTTTTATAGACAGTATTATTGAATATGTTGACTGCCGCATCATGGTTGACGATTTTTCCGCCGAGAAAGTGCTTACTGCAGATGCAGTACCCATTTTTGTAGATGCGGTTGTTTTCTGGATGGTATGGGATGCAGCCAAAGCCAAACTGGAAGTAAAAAATTTCCGCTATGCTGTGCCGCTTTCCGCCAAAACAGCGCTTCGTGATATTATCGGGAAAAATTCCCTCACCCGGCTGCTTACGGACCGCGTCGGTATCGGTAAACAGCTCAGAAAAATTCTTGATGAAAAAACCAATCCCTGGGGCATTACCTCGCTTTCCGTGGAAATAAAAGACATTATTATTCCCGAAGAACTGGAAAATGTCATGAGCAAAGAAGCCCAGGCTGAACGTGAAAAAAAAGCGCGGCTGATTATCGGGTCGGCCGAAGTGGAGATTTCAAAAATGTACAGCGATGCATCCGGGAATTATGAAAAAAACGAAATCGCCCTTACTCTGCGCGCGCTTAATATTTTAGGCGATGCCCTGAAAACCTCAAGCTCTATGATTCTGGTCCCGTCCGAAGTGCCGCATGCCATGAACAAGGGCATAAGCGCGGCAATTGCCAAAGCAGCAGAGCAGATTGAGAAGAGTAAAATATCCGGAGCAGAAAATGAATAACCTCAAAATTATTAAACCATATAAAATTCTTATCTTTTACAGTATAAAAAAATATTTATTTTTAACATTTTATCTGCATATTTAAAAGATTATAAGTATATTTTTAAAGAGGAAACAATGAGCGCATTAATTGAAATTGAAAATGTAAAAAAAACCTACTATCTGGGAAAGATTGCCGTACCTGCCCTGCGCGGCATTAATTTATCAATTGAAAAGGGAGAACTTTTATCCATTATCGGCCCGTCAGGCAGCGGCAAAACCACGCTTATGAATATAATCGGCCTGATTGATAAATCAACCGATGGTACGGTCCGTATTGCCGGAGAAGACATAGGGCAAATGCCCGATCAGGTCCTTACTGATCTCAGGCTTAACAAACTCGGGTTTATTTTTCAGACTTTTAACCTGGTCCCGGTACTTAATGCCCTGGAAAATGTGGAGTTTCCCCTGCAGCTGCAAAGATCAGCCGGGAAAAAAAATGCCGCCGGCAAGGCGGCTCAGCTTCTGGAACAGGTAGGGCTTAAAGATTATATGCTGCACCGTCCCGCGGAACTATCCGGAGGGCAGCGCCAGCGTGTAGCCATTGCCCGTGCGCTCATTACTGATCCGGATATTGTTCTTGCCGATGAACCGACCGCCAATCTTGATTCTGTTACAGGAAAATCAATTCTGGAGCTTATGAAAGAAATGAACCGGAGCCTGGGCACCACATTTATTTTTTCCACGCACAACCGTGATGTACTGGAATATGCCCGGCGTATTGTTACCCTGAAAGACGGACTGCTTGCAGCCTGAGGGAGAAAAAACATGTTACTAAAAATTGCCAGACGTAATCTGCTGCGCCACAAGGGAAAAAGCCTGGTGGTGGGAATAATTCTTTTTATCGGCTCTCTCGTTATGACCATAGGCAGCGCCACAGTCACAGCCATGGAAAAAAATGTTACGCGTACCTTTATTGACTCTTTCATGGGCGACATTACCATTATGTCCAAAAAGCAGAAAAATGAAGGTGTTTTCATGCAGATGATGGGCGAAACCACAGAAGTAATGGCTGATTATGCAAAAACTGCGGATATTCTTTCCGGACACCAGGATGTAGATTCCTTTATTCCCTATTGCTACAGTATTCCCATGATGTTAGCCGGTAACGACAATCCTACCGGATATCCGGCCATCTGCGCTATTTATGCTGCCGAACTCGATCAATATCAGAAAATGTTCAGTAATATTTCGCCGGTTGAGGGCAAGCTGCCGCTCCGGGGAGAAAGGGGAATTCTGCTCAGTAAATACATGCGGGATATGTATTATCTGGTAAATCAGGATTTATATTATCCGGCGAATACTCCCTTCAGTGCGCAGTATTTTCCCGAAGGTATTACCAATGCCAGGCATGAAGATGTAAGCCTTAAACACAACATAGTATTAATGGGTTACTCCGCCCGCAACTCATCGGGCGACGTCAGTGTTCCGGTCAGAGCGGTTTTCCGCTGGACCAGGCTGGATAATTTCTGGCGGGAAGTAAGCGTTATGGATATTGCCTCCTACCGCGAGATGATGAATTACCGGATCGGTGGGGATATTGTAATTTCCCGGCAGGAAAGCAGGCTGCTGGAAATCAATACCGATAATCCCGAAGCCATGTTTGCGGAAAAAATTGAAACTGCCGGGATTACTGCGCAGAAAGTAAGCAAACCGGAATTTTCCAGAGCCGCAGGAAAAGACGATTTTGATAACAATGCCTGGGAACTGATAGCGGTTAAGCTGAAAGATCATAATCAGAAAAAAAGGGCAGTAACAATCAGGGAACTGAATAATATTTTTACTGAAAAAAATATCGATGCCAAAGCCGTAACCTGGGAAACTTTTGCCGGAGCCATGGCCGGTTTTATAAAAGGCATACGCACCGGTCTGTTTGTATTCGTATCTCTGATTTTTATAGTGGCGATTATAATAATTATGAATACCCTGGCCATGTCCACGCTGGAACGTTCCGCCGAACTGGGCATGATGAGGGCAGTCGGCGCCCGGCGGAAATTTATCGGCTTTATGCTCTTAGGCGAAACATTTACCCTGAGCGCCATTTTCGGCGGCCTTGGTATTATCTGCGGAGGTCTGATGAGCGCTATTTTTTCTTATCTTAAACTTCCGGTTAAAAATGAAATGATGCAGATTATAACCGGTAACGCCTGGTATGCGCCGGAGTTTACGGCAGCGGATGCCCTCACGGGTATAATTCTTTTAATCCTGGTGACAGTACTGTCCGTTATCTATCCTTTACGAATTTCTTTCCGCATCAGTCCGCTCGATGCGGTTGAACGCAATTAAAAAGGATTCCTTATGCCCAAAAAAATAATTTTCAGCATTAAACGCACTTTAAACATATATCCCCTGATACTAAAAAGCGCTCTGCGCAACCTGGTAAGGCAGCGGCGCAGAAATATTCTGCTGGCTATAGCCATGGCTTTCGGCCTGATCATTCTAATCATGGCCGGGTCCTTTGCCGCAGGAATTTCCGATATTATTATGAATCAGTTTATTGCCCTGGTAGCGGGGCATATGCAGATCACTGTACGCGAAGAGGCATCTGTGCGCGGCGATATCATCCGCGATCGGGACAGATTTTTTACCCTGATTAAAGAAACCGTACCCGATGTTGTTAAAATCGAAGAAGCCTGCGCTGTCTGGGCCAGAGTTCTTGGGCACGGTAAAGCCGACGGTCTCATTTTAGTCGGCCTGGATAAAAAAGACCGTTCGTCTACCGCTTCTTTCCGTGTGGCCGAAGGCAGCCTGGATGATTTTTATTCCCAGCCTGATGCAGCGATCATTTATAAAAGCAAGGCCAAAAATCTGGGCGTAAAAATCGGAGATGAAATCAGCGCCCGGCTGCAGACTGTTTACGGACGCCAGGAAACCGCCAAATATTATATTGCTGCGATTCTTGAAAACGCCAGTATGTTTCAGGATATGTCGGTATGCGTTGATCTGCCCGTTCTCAAGGAAAAAATGGGACTTGAACCCCAGGAGGCAAAAGTTATCCAGGTGCTGGTAAAGAATCCCCTGCAGGCCAAAAAATTTGCGGATAGCCTGCATAAAAAACTTGTACCCAAAATCGCCTGCCTGCATACATCTGTTGACAATATCCGGGATTGTCTTATTGCTGCGCCTGATAATCTTAAAACCAATGAATTCCTGCAAAATATCAAAATTACAGAAGGAAA
>DNNS01000743.1 GCA_003497555.1 Spirochaetia bacterium | reverse complement strand
TCTTCAGGTTCGTTCCATGTTTCCCAAGCCTGTACTGAGGGATACTGTTTTACAAGTTCTTTAATATATTTATAAATATTCATTAAATCCTGGGCCGGTTTCTTGTCGTATGAAGTGCTGAGCGCTTGAGGCCATCGATATGCAGAAGGAGCTCCGTAGATACAGGGAATAACTTTTAATCCGTATTGCGCGCATGCTTTATAAATAGTATCAGGGACAGGGGCTCCTGTAATATTTCCTGCGAGATAATCGTATTTTTCCCACCATATCCTGTCGCGTACCCAGTTGATTCCTGCCAGAGCAATAATACCGGCGCAGTCTTCCGGAGTGTGATCAATTTGTACTCTGTTAATTGACTGCAGAAAATAAGGATAAAACATTCCCGCGTCTACTCCAACAGGACTGTTTTCAGGAGTAGGAGAACACAGCGGCGATAGCACGCATATTGCTGTTTTCTGCGGCGCTTCTTGCCCGCTTTTTTCAAGATAGAGTCTATACCAGCCGACAGGCAGTTTTCCCAAATTCAGGGATAAGTCTGCCGCGCTGCCGGAATTGATAATTTTGTCATCATAGTCTTTCAGTTCCCATCTCCTGACAGAATCTATTTTTACAGAAACGCTTTCGCCTTCAAGAAATACATTCCCGGGATGATTGGGACGTGTTTGCGGAATCGGCCGTTCATTTGCCCAGACAGATATAAAGCAGAAAAAGCAGTATATACAGGCAAGTTTTAATTTTTGCATATAAGCTCCTAATTTCTAATAATTAAAAAAAATAATTACTCATTTCGTTTCATATATTCGAGAACCAACTTGAAACTCTCACGGTATGTATTCATACGCTTTGATATGGATTCTCGGACTTCTTTATCTTTAAAAAACTGATTTTTATATTCGAACTCTTTTTCTATATTTACATTTTCTCCTTCGGGGCCAAACGGACTGAAACACATCCAGTTAACTTCGGCGCATGCCGGATAAAGAAAATATGCCCAATGCCATTTATTTTTTTCAAATCGTCCAAGTGTTTCACTGTACCAATTTTTTTGCGAAGCAATATCTCCAAATCTGGTCGTTCCGAATTCTCCAATAAAGATGACACATGGATGTTTTTTCGCTTCTTCCCGTGCACGATGGAATTCTTCAGCTCTTAGAAAGCTTTCCTCTGGCGTATCACGATATTTATCCGGATTCGGGTATTTCGGTGCTTCCTTGACCATGGATATGTCCGCTTTAATCCATGCCTTTTCGTTCGCTGCGCAAAAAACATGCGGTGCATAGTGATGATAGCTGAATATCAGTCTATCATCGTCGATAACAGACAAAAGACCGGGGAATCCGGCGCTGCTGCCGAACGGGCCTGGCTCCAGAATGATTATATTTTTTTTATCAACCGAACGGATCGCAGTAATTAGTTGGTTATACAATCGGGCGAGTGTGTCAGCATACGCTCCAGCTTCGGTCGCTTTTTCATCTGACCATTGCCATCCTGCCCAGATGCCGTCCTTTTTTGCTTCATATGAACCGGGCGGTATGGGTTCGTTTACAAGGTCATAACCGATGACCGCAGGACAATCTTTAAGAAAAGTTACTTTTGATACAAAATTATCGATGACTTTTTTCCGAAGCGTATCGTCTGTCCAGACATTCGTCCAGAAAGCGTTACTCGCAGGCCTGATGAATTTGCTGATACCGAATTTATTTCCTGCATCCATATTAATAATGACATAGAGCCCTGTTTCCTGAAAAAAATCAAGCCAGCGTTTTTTGAAAATCTGACCGGCTTCGCTTTCCCAGAAATAACAATCAGGAAATTCCGGCGGCGGATTCGGTTTCAGTTTTTCCCACTCGGAAGAAGTAAGACCGGTACCAGGCCCCCAGAAAATACGAACATGATTACCATGCAGTTCGTTTTTAAAACGCCGAAGCGAAGATTTTGCTTCTTTAATACTCTTTTCGTCGCTGATCGACAAAATACACTGCGTTCCACGTAGTATAGTTTTATTCTGCATTACTAATTCGATAAATATTTCACTTTTATTGTTATTCATTGCGGAGGCTGTAGAAAATAATAAAAATAAAGTACATAACACAAAAATCACATTAATGTTCAATCCAATATTCCTTTAAATTTTTCCGGGTAGAGATAATTTTCAGTTTTTGTCTGTTGAAAATACTTTTTTCTGCTGTTTCTATTAAAATTAAAAACTTTTGCTTTTGTAATATTATGAGCTGGGAAATAAGCAATAAAATATTGGACAAAAATAACATTTTTAAAAATTAGCATAAACTATCTTGTCTCGTAGTAGCAAAGTTGTACGAAAAACGAAGATAATTTATCTTTTGATTTATCAAAATGAAAATCTGATAATCCACTCGCTGTAAACAAAATCACACAATTTACAAGGATAATCAAATAACTTTGCCATATAAAATAAAAAAAAATTTGAAATTCATGATCTTGATTTTTAATACTTTGGTAATACTTTATTATCAAGAACCTCATTTTAGTAAATATAGTTTTTCCTTAAAAGTCTCTTTTACTCTTCCACCTCTGGTAATTGCAGCTATATACAGCCCTGAATCAGATATCTTGCCGCTGTCTGCCATACCATCCCACGAAATCATACTTACTGAACCGCCCATATAACGCTCATAAACTTTTTTACCATTTATGTTGAAAATCTGCAGCAGCACTTCTTCAAAAGAAGGATTGGGAAAAAATATCAAAACCCTGCTCATGGCGCTATATGCGGATTCTGGAGCAAACACCCGGTTTTTTACCGTTACCTTGTTTTCATATTCTATGTTATTTAAAATAATTCCTATTCCAAATGTTCCGGCTACAGTTAAATCCATGGATAGAATTTTATAATTAAGATTAGGCAGTACATTTTTATCTTCAACACGGGAATAAACCGGAATCCAGGCACGATTGTCACTATAATAAGTAGAAATAGTAAGCCGGTTTTCACTGCCGGTAAAAATATTTTCGTATCTGCCGTCATCAGGTACCATGCGTATTTTATTGTTTAAAAAAGGCACCATGAGTGAAAGTTTGGCATTGGAAGCGAAACTTGTCGGCGGTTCAGTTTCAACACGTACCTGATTATAAGCCTGGA